>JAMWZF010000187.1 GCA_024304875.1 Paracoccaceae bacterium | reverse complement strand
GCTTCTTCGACTGCGCCGACGATGCCGGGGCCGCCGCCGCCCTCCTCACGGCGGCCGAAACCTGGTGCCGCGACAAGGGCATGTCCCGCATCGCCGGCAATTTCAACCTCACCGCCATGCAGCAGATCGGCGTGGTGACCGCGGGATTCGACCGCGACCCCTACCTCGACCAGGTCTGGAACCCGCCCCATGTTCCCCGCCTGCTCAAGGCGAACGGCTACGTGGCCGACTTCCCGATGACGACTTTCCTGCTCGACCTCGCCACGGCGCCTCCTTTCGAGCCGGGCGACAAGCAGAAGGCCCTGGCCGCCGATGCCGCCTACACCTTCCGGCCGATCACCCGGAGGGGGCTCAAGGCCGCGCTGCGGGACGTCCGCACAATCCTCAACGCCTCCTTCGCCGAGAACCCGATGTTCGTGCCCCTGACGGAGGCCGAGTTCGACTTCCAGGTCGAGGGTCTGAAATTCCTCCTCGACCCGCGCCTGTCCGCCATCGTCCACCACCACGGCAAGCCCGCGGCCTGCGTCGTCGCCATCCCCGACGCCAACCCGCTGCTTCGCCGGATCGGCAGCCGCATGGGTCTGCACATGGCCTGGCCCTACCTGCGCTTCCGCATGACCAATACCCGCGCCGTCGTCATCATCGCCGGGGTCATGCCCGACCTGCAATCCACCGGCCTCGCCCCGGTCCTCCTTGCCCGGATCGTGACGGCCATGAAACGGGCCGGCTACCGGACCATGGCGAACACCTGGATCGCGGACGTCAATCCGCGGTCCCTCGCCCTGCCGAGGAAGCTCGGCTCGGTGCCCCAGCACCGGACCCATCTGTTTGGCAAACCGCTCTGATCCGAGGGGTTCACACCTGCCACATTCGTGCCCCTCAAAGGTTCACACCTGGTAAAAGTCCGCGCGGGCGAGGTTCACACCTTCACAATTCCCGCGCCTCTGGCCACCCTGCGGAAAACCACGAAGGGGACGCCGATGAACCGGATCCAGACCCAGGCCGAATGGCTCCAGCGCGCTGCCGAGGTGCTGCCCGGCGGCGGCTTCGGCAACTTCTCGAACGACATCGTCGTCGCCCGCGGGCAGGGCGCCCACGTCTGGGACGAGGACGGCCGCGAGTACATCGACTACCTTATCGGGTCGGGCCCCATGCTGGTCGGCCACGGCCACCCCGAGGTGCTGGAAGCGGTGTTCGAGCAGATCGGCAAGGGCTTGACATACTTCACGAATAACGCCGCCGGCATCGAGCTGGCCGAGGAGATCGTCCGCGCCGTGCCCTGCGCGCAGCAGGTGCGTTTCGTCACCTCCGGCGGCGAGGCCGATATGTACGCCATCCGCCTCGCCCGGGCCTTCATGGGCCGCGACAAGATCATCAAGTTCGAGGGCGGCTACCACGGGATGAGCGCCGAGGCGCAGATGTCCCTGGCCCCCAAACGGCGCGAGAACTTCCCCCGCGCGGTTCCCGACAGCGCCGGAATCCCTCAAGCCGTCGCCGACGACGTGCTCGTCGCGCCGTTCAACGATCTGGAGTATCTGGACGGGTTTCTGCAAGAGTGCGGCACGCAGGTCGCCGCCGTGATAATGGAGCCTTTACAACGGGTTGTGATGCCAGAGGCAGGTTACCTCCAGGGGGTCCGCGACCTCTGCGACCGGCACGGCGTCCTCCTCATCTTCGACGAGATCGTCACCGGATTCCGGCTCGACTACGGCGGTGCGCAGGAGCGCTGGGGCGTGACCCCCGACAGCTGCACCCTCGGCAAGATCGTCGGCGGCGAGGGGGAAGCCGCCGTGGCCGGGCGCGCCGACATCATGGCGCATTTCGACCAGAAGGCCGTGGACCCGGACCGCTGGCTGATGCAGCTGGGCACCCTGTCGGGGAACCCGGTCGCGTCCGTCGCGGGCCTCAAGACGATGGAGATCCTGCGCCGCGAGGGGCAGTACGAGAAGCTGAAGGCGACCGGCCAGAGGCTCATGGACATGCAGTCCAAAGCATTGACGGCGCAGGGAATTCCCCACACGATCAGCGGCGATCCGACCCTCTTCGACGTGGTCTTCGCGGACGGTCCCATGCGCGATTACCGCGACACCCAGCGCGGCGACCTCGGCAGGCTCGCGGTCTACAACCGCGTCCTGCGCGAAGAGGGGCTGCTGAAGGCGCCGACCAAGATGTACCCCTGCCTCGCCCTCACCGAAGAGGACCTCGAGAGGACCGGGGCCGCCGTGCGACAGGCCGCCTCAGCCCTCTGACAGGCAGTCCACCATGGCATCGGCCAAGCCATCCAGAATGGCGGGATAAAGACCGGGCCCCGGCTCCAGCCCGCCGCCCATGGGATCGCCGATCACCACCTTCAGGGCGGTCCCTTCGCCCACCAGGTCGGTCCACTGGCCGCCGGTCTGGGGGTCGGTGAGGATACAGGCGATCTCGCCCGCGCGGGCGGCGGCGCGCAGCTCGGCGATGTGGCGCGGCCCGGGTTCGGCGGCGTCGGACAGGGTGATCGCCGCCACGGGCGTCAGGTCGAACCGGTCGTCGAAATAGCCATAGGCGTCGTGGGCGACGATGTACCTGCCCTCGAGCGGGTCAAGGCGGGCCGCGATTTCATCAGTCAATTCAGTGAGTTCCGCGGCCATCTGCACGGCGTTTGCGCGGTAGAGGTCGGCGTTCGCGGGGTCGGCCTCCGCCAGCGCCTCGGCCAGCGGCGCGGCCCATGCGGCAGCGACCAGCGGGTCGAGCCAGGCGTGCGGATCGGTGTCGCCGTGGTCGTGTTCGGCCTCGTCCGCGTGGTCGTCGTGATCATCTTCGTCGTGATCGTCGTCGCCGTCACCGTGATCCTCGTCGAAATCCGCGTCCTGCCGATAGGCCCGCCGGTCCCAGTCTCCGGCCTCCAGCAGCTCCAGTACCGCGCCGCCGCCGGACAACTGGGCGACCGGCCGCGCGAGCCAGGGCGTCAGTCCCTCGCCGATCCAGACCAGCAGATCGGCGTCGGTCAGCGCCCGCGCGTCCGAGGGCCGGAAGGAGAAATCGTGCGGCGAGGCGCCGGCGGGCAGCAGGGCCCGCGCGGTCCCGCCGGAGCCCTGCATGATCCGGGCGACGAGGCTCTGCACCGGGGCGATGTCGGTCACCACGACAGGGCCCTCGGCAAGGAGGGGCGAGGCCAAGGCGGTCAGCAGGGCGGCGGGGAGGATGGGGCGCATGGGGAACCTTGTGTGTCGGACGCTGTCAGGCTATATTCGTTATGTTATAACATAACAGACCGTCAACCCCGATCCGAGGCTGTCCCGTGCCCACCGCCTTCGACCCGCATGATCACCGCGCCTGCGTCTCGGGCGCCATCGCAGCGGCCGAGGCCGTCTCGGCCGAGCGGGGCCTGCGCCTGACGGAGGCGCGGCGCAAGGTGCTGACCATCCTCCTTCAGGCCCACGAGGCGATGGGCGCCTACGAGGTGCTGGAGCAACTCGACGGCGCCGCGCCACCGGTCGCCTATCGCGCGCTGGCCTTCCTGACCGAGAACGGCTTTGCCCACCGGATCGAGCGCCTCAACGCCTATGTCGCCTGCGCCCATCCCGGCGCGTCCCACGACCCGGCCTTCCTGATCTGCCGCAGCTGCCACAAGGTGGCCGAGACCGAGGCCGCCGCGCCCGTGGCGGGGGCCGCCAAGAAGGCCGGATTCGCCGTCGAGCAGACCGTGGTCGAGGCCGAGGGCCTCTGCCCCGCCTGCCAGGGGGCCGCATGAGCCGCCTGATCACGGCCACCGGGCTCGCCGTGGCCCATGGGGCGCGGACCGCCCTGAGCGGCGTCGATTTCCACATCGACCGGGGCGAGATCGTCACGGTCGTCGGCCCCAACGGCTCGGGCAAGACGACGCTGATCCGGGCGCTGATGGGGGCGGTGCCGCTGTCGTCGGGCCGGATCGACCGGGCCAAGGGGCTGAAGATCGGCTACGTGCCGCAGAAGCTCGCCATCGACCCGACCCTGCCGATGACCCTCCGGCGCTTCCTCGACCTGCCGAAGCGGGTCAGCGACGCGCGGGCGGCGGTCGCCCTGGAGGAAGCCGGCGCACGCGACCTCGCCATGCGGCCCCTTTCGGGCCTTTCGGGCGGGCAGTTCCAGCGGGCGATGCTGGCCCGCGCGATCCTCTCGGACCCCGACCTCCTGATCCTCGACGAGCCGACCCAGGGCCTTGACCAGCCCGGCTCGGCCGCCTTCTACCGGCACATCGAGCACCTGCGCGACGCCCACGGCTGCGCCGTCCTGATGGTCTCCCACGACCTGCACGTGGTGATGAGCGCCTCGGACCGCGTGGTCTGCCTCAATGGCCACGTCTGCTGCGAGGGCACGCCCGCCGTGGTCAGCGCCGCGCCGGCCTACCGCGAGCTCTTCGGCACCGGGACCGGCGGGGCGCTGGCGCTCTACCGGCATGACCATGACCATGACCATGGTCACGATCACGGCCATGACAACGCCGGCCACTTCCATCCCCATCACGACCACGGCTGACCCTTGCTTCTCGATCCCTTCCTGATCCGCGCCGGCCTGGCGGCCCTCGGCACCGCCGTCGCCGCGGGACTGCTGGGGTGCTTCGTCGTCTGGCGGCGGATGGCCTACTTCGGTGACGCCACCTCCCACGCGGCGATCCTCGGCGTCGCGATCTCCTTCGCGCTGTCGATCTCCATCGTCGTCGGGGTGCTGGCCACCGCGCTCCTGATGGCGCTGGCGCTCACGCTGCTGGAACGGCAGGGCAGGGAAGTGAACTCCTCCCTCGGGGTTCTTGCCCACGGCGCGTTGGCGACGGGCCTCGTGGCCATGGCGCTGGTCCCGGGTGGTGGGCGCATCGACCTCGACGCCTACCTCTTCGGGGACGTGCTGACGGTCTCCTGGGCCGGAGTGGGAATCATCTGGGCCGGGGCGGCGCTGGTGGCGGTGCTGCTCTGGTGGCACTGGTCGGCGCTGCTGGTGGCGACGCTGAATCCCGACCTCGCGGTCGCAGCGGGGGTGCGCCCGGCGCGGCAGCACATGCTGCTGGCGCTGCTCCTCGCGGTGGTCGTCGCCGTGTCGATCCGGGTGGTGGGGGCGCTTCTCATCACCGCGCTTCTCATCATACCCGCCGCCACCGCCCGCGGACTGGGGCGCACGCCCGAGGCAATGGCGGCGGCCGCCCTGGCCGCGGGCGCGCTCTCGGCCCTCGGCGGCATCGGCGCCGCGCTCTGGGCCGACACGCCGGTCGGGCCGACGATCGTCTGCACCGCCGCGGCCCTGTTCGGCCTCTCGCTTCTGACCGGGCGGGTCCGCTAGACCGGTGTGCGCCGCGCGCCGCCGCGCTACATCCTCTCCACCCGTCATCGCCAAGAGGCCCGGATGATCCGCAACAGGCTCCGCTTCACCCTTCGTTCCCTGCGCGAGAAGCTGTGGATCAAGCCCGTCGGCTATGCCGCCATGGCGGTGCTGTCCGTCCTGGTGGCGCGGGCTGCGGACTACCTGCCCTTCGAGGACCTGGTGCCCGAGATCTCCTCGGACACCAACGAGAAGCTGCTGAGCATCATCGCCGCCTCGATGCTGGGGGTGGCGACCTTCGCGGTGACCTCCATGGTTTCGGCCTATGCCTCGGCCAGCCAGACGGCGACGCCGCGGGCCTTCGTGCTCGTCGTATCGGACGGGCTGTCGCAGACCGCCCTCAGCGCCTTCATCGGCGCCTTCATCTACGCCATCGTCGGGATCATCGGCATCCGGATCGAATACTTCGGGTCGGTCGGCCAGTTCGCGATCTTCTGCTTCACCGTCCTCGTCCTCGGCTTCGTCATCCTGACCTTCGTGCGCTGGGTCGACAGCATCGCGCGGATGGGGCGGATGGAGAACACCATCTCCCGGGTCGAGGACGCCGCCAGCGAGGCGCTGGGCCACTGGCACCCGGCGGCGCCGCTCGGGGCGATCCCCTGGGACGGGACCGAGCCCGACGACGGTCATGACCTGGCCCCCGGCAATTCGCTCTACATCCAGCACATCGACATGGACCGGCTGCAGGCCTGGGCCGAAGAGAACGAGGCGCATCTCTACGTCCGCGCCCGCCCCGGCGCCTTCGTCACCCAGCGTCGGGCGCTTCTGACCATCGCTCCGGCCTCGGCAGCCTACCAGAAGGACCTCTCGGGCCTGCACGAGGCCTTCGTC
>JAMWZF010000186.1 GCA_024304875.1 Paracoccaceae bacterium | reverse complement strand
CGCGGCTCCACCCGGATCGAGGAGGCGGACGTGGTCGCCATCTTCGCGATGGCTGCCGATGTGCCCGAGGTGGAGCGGCTGTTGCAGGTCTCCATCGACTTCTTCTAGGGGCGCCGCGATGGCCCGCCTTCCCCTGTTCGTCGTCATGGTCTGGGTCGCCGCGCTGGCGATGCTGGGTCCGGCGATCATGGCCGCCGCGGCCGGAGACTTCCGGGGCGCGCGGGCCTTCCTCTTCGGCACGGTCCTCTATGGGATTGGAGCGGGGCTGATCGCCATCGCCATGGCCGGGGAGGGGTCCCAGAACCGGGTGCGCGACCAGCTTCTTGCGCTCCTTGCGGCCTATGTGGTGCTGCCCTTCCTGCTGGCCCTGCCGTTCTACGTCGCCCTGCCGCGGATCAGTTTCGTCAACGCCTGGTTCGAAATGGTCTCGGCCATCACCACCACGGGCGCCACGATCTTCGACAGCCCGAGCCAACTGCCCCGCTACCTGCATCTCTGGCGGTCGCTGGTGGGCTGGCTGGGCGGGCTGCTCGCATGGGTGTCGGCCGTCGCCATCTTCGCGCCGCTGGTGATCGGCGGTTTCGAGGTCCGCGCCAGCCGGGCCAGCGCGGCCCGGTACGAACACCTCAGCGACGTCGCCGCGCCCGGCGCGCGGCTGGCGCGCCTGACCCGGACCCTCACGCCGATCTACGTCGGTCTGACCGGCCTGCTGTGGATCGGTCTGATGATCGCCGGAGACGACAGCTTCCGCGCCCTGTGCCACGCCATGGCGGTGCTGGCGACCTCTGGCATCTCGCCTTCGGGCGGCATCGTCACCTCGCCTGCGGGCATCTGGGGCGAGGTGCTGATCTTCGGCTTCTTCGCCTTCGCCCTCAGCCGCCAGACCTTCAGCCAGCGGATCGCGGGCGAGGACAAGACGCCGGTCTGGCGCGACCCCGAGATGCGCTTCGGCCTGGTCCTGATCTTCTCGGTGCCTGTCATCCTGTTCCTGCGCCATTGGCTGGCTGCGCCGGACGGGGACGGTATCGAGGAAGGGATCGTCCAGGCTCTCCGCGCCTTCTGGGGCGCGTTGTTCACCGTCGCCTCGTTCCTGACCACGACCGGGTTTGAAAGCCGGGCCTGGATCGGGGCCGCCGACTGGTCGGGGCTGAACACGCCGGGCCTGATCCTCGTCGGCCTCGCCATCATCGGAGGCGGAATCGCGACAACGGCGGGCGGGGTGAAGCTGCTGCGGATCTACGCCCTGTTCCTGCACGGCAAACGCGAGGTGGAGCGGCTGGTCCATCCCAACTCGGTCGGTGGACACGGCCCCGAGGTGCGGCGCATCCGGCGCGAGGGCGCGCAGATCGCATGGGTCTTCTTCATGCTCTTCGCCATGTCCATCGCCCTGGTCATGGTGCTCCTGTCGCTCACCGGCGTGCAATTCGAGACGGCGATGGTCCTCGGCGTCTCGGCCCTGTCGACCACCGGACCGCTGGCACTGGTGGCGGCCGAGACGCCGATTTCCTTTGCCGGCATTCCCGAGACCGCCAAGATGATCCTGGGCGGCGCGATGGTGCTGGGGCGGCTCGAGGCGCTGGCGATCATCGCGCTGATGAACCCCGAGTTCTGGCGCCGCTAGGCCCGGCGGCGGGCTGCGCGCCGAACCGCAAGGCGCGGATTTTGGGGGTGGAAACCCGCTGGCGGCCAAGACATACTCGGCCGGACGAGGGAGAGGCGACCCGAAAAAGGGTCGCCCGACGTGCAAGAACAACGAGACGCAAGAACAAAGGTGTTCCATGGCTTCCGACAAGCAGAACCTTCAGGACGCATTTCTTAACCACGTCCGCAAGACGAAGGTCCCGGTGACGATTTTCCTGATCAACGGTGTCAAGCTGCAGGGCGTCATCACCTGGTTCGACAGCTTCTGCGTGCTGCTGCGCCGCGACGGACAATCCCAGCTGGTGTACAAGTCGGCGATCTCCACGATCATGCCGTCCCAGCCGGTCAGCCTCTACGAGGGTGAAGAATAGAACATCACGAGACGGAGACGAAGCCGACACGAGCCTTCGTCCTGCATCCCGACATCCGGTCCGACCGTGACCGGCCCGCGCCCGGCCCGGCGCTGCAAGAGGCCGTGGCCCTCGGCGCCGCGCTGCCCGGCCTCGTCGTGGTCGGTGGCGAGGTGGTGCCCGTGCGCGATGCCTCGCCCGGATCGCTCTTCGGCTCGGGCAAGATCGCCGAGCTCGGTGCCAAGCTGAAGGCCGAGGAGATCGAGCTCGTCCTGATCGACGGCCCGGTCACCCCCGTCCAGCAGCGCAACCTCGAGAAGGAATGGAAGGTCAAGCTGCTCGACCGGACCGGCCTGATCCTCGAGATCTTCTCGGACCGCGCGCGCACCCGCGAGGGCGTCCTTCAGGTCGAGATGGCGGCGCTCAGCTACCAGCGCACCCGCCTCGTCCGGGCCTGGACCCACCTCGAGCGCCAGCGCGGCGGCCTCGGCTTCGTCGGCGGCCCCGGCGAGACCCAAATCGAGGCGGACCGCCGCGCCATCGACACCCAGCTGACCCGGCTCAAACGCCAGCTCGAGAAGGTGCAGAAGACCCGGCACCTGCACCGCGAGGCGCGCGCCAAGGTGCCGTTCCCCATCGTCGCCCTCGTCGGCTACACCAACGCCGGCAAGTCGACCCTGTTCAACCGGCTGACCGGGGCCGAGGTGCTGGCCAAGGACATGCTCTTCGCCACGCTCGATCCGACCCTGCGCCGGGTGAAGCTGAAGGGTGGGACCGAGGCGATCCTCTCCGACACGGTGGGCTTCATCTCGGACCTGCCGACCCAACTCGTCGCGGCCTTCCGCGCGACGCTGGAAGAGGTGCTGGAGGCGGACATCATCGTCCACGTCCGCGACATCGCCCACCCCGAGACGGAAGGGCAGAAGCAAAGCGTGGAGACGATCCTCGCCGACCTCGGCGTCGAGGAGGAGACGCCGATGATCGAGGTCCTGAACAAGGTCGACCTGATGCCCGAGGACCGGCGTGAGGCGCTGCTGAACGTGGCGGACAGGTCCGAGGACGTGCACGCCGTCTCGGCGGTCACCGGTCTCGGCCTCGATCGCTTCCTGACCGACCTCTCCGAGCGGATCGCGGGTGCCCGCACGACCGAAGAGGTGCACCTGACCTACGATGAAGGCGCCGCACAGGCCTGGCTGCAGGAGCAGGGAATCGTGACGGACAGCCGCCAGGCGGAGGACGGCTGGCATCTCACCGTCCGCTGGACCCCGCTCCAGAAGACCCGGTTCGAGAAACTGCGCGCCTGAGAAAGCCTTGAAAGCCGCGCCGCGCGGCGCAGGTTGCCAGGGACCCTTGCTGGAGTTCCCGATGCAGATCGTTGTCGCCTACCTTGCCTCCGCCATCCTGTTCCTCGTCGCCGACGCCGTGATGCTGAGCCAGGTGATGCGGCCCCTCTTCGAGCGCCACCTCGGCCCGGAACTGCGCGAGTCGATCCGGATGACCCCGGCCGCGCTGTTCTACATGGCCTACGTCGGGGGCCTGATCTTTCTCGTCGTCTGGCCCGCGTTGCAAGGCGACTGGAGCCTCTGGCGCGTGGCCCTGACCGGGGCGGTGATCGGGGCGATGGCCTACGGGACCTACGAGTTCACCAGCTACGCGGTGATGACGCGCTGGCACTGGACGATGGTCGCGACGGACTTCACCTGGGGCACGATCCTGACGGCCTCCGCCGCGATCGCCGGGGTGCTGGCCGGCCGCGCCGTCTCGTAGCGGGAGGGCGGGGCGAGCCCCGCCTTACGGTCCGTTTACGGCGCCGTCGATCCGGGTCGGGCCGGTCCTCCAGAAGAATGAGTATTTGGACCAGCCCGACTTGAGGGGCGTGTGCCTGCTGCTTCGGGCTGGTGACAAATACTCATCTTCGGGAGCCGCCTCAGCCGCCCCGTGCCACGCCCGCAAGCGGTGCCCCTTAAGGCGGGGCTCGGCCCGCCTCACTCCTCCGGCGTCAGGGTCGTCACGCCGACGGCTGCGGCGCGGGCAAGGGCGGGGTCCAGCGACATCGGGATGTATTCGCCCCGCCGCCAGAGGTCGCCGAGATCGTCGTAGTAGCGCGACAGGGGGTGTCCCGACTGGCCGGTGGAGATGACGAAGACCGAGCTGTCGGGGTCTGCGAAGTCATAGACGCCCCGGAAGCCCGCCGCATGGACATTCTCGAAGGGATTCACGCCGGTGCCCGAGGTCCGCCCCCGCATCAGGGTGTTGTCCCCGCCCGAGGTGCTCTGCCGGATGTTGACGAACCAGCGCAGCACCGGCACCTCGCCGAGGACCTGGTGTTCGTGTACCGCCTCGTGGGCGTCGCCCCAGCGGAGGGTGGCGAGGTCGGTGCCGTATGTCTCTCCGATCCAGACCAGCGCGTCGTCGAGGGATTGTCGCGCGATGTCGGTGCAGGTCTCCTCCGGCGCCGACTGGATCACGTCGCACCAGGCCGAGGCGCCGTTCACGTCCCGGAACACGCGCTCCACGAAGAGCGGCTCGACATGGGTGAACTCCCGCGCCAGCGGGCCGAGGTCGTCGCGGATCAGACGCTCCTGCAGGAAGCGGACCCAGGCGGCGTAGATCAGCGGCTCGGGCAGGTGCTCGTTCATCTCGCCGTTCCACTCGGCGAGAAGGTTCAGGGCAATCTGCCGCTGCCGTTGGGGCGTCCCGTCCGGGGCGGCGTCGCCGGTGAACCAGAGGTTCGCGCCGATCAGGGGCAGAAGGGACCGGGCGGTGAAGCTGACGGTGTCGAGCTGCGCCTCGATGAAGCTTTCGCGGGTGTGGACCTCGCGCGCCTGCATCAGCCGCCGCCAGCGGTTCACCCGCTGGGTGTCGCCCCATCTGAAGCTCATGTGCTCGGGGAAGGGCCGGTCGATGACCTTGTTGTTGGTGTTGCCGACGATGCCGCCCACGGGCTCCACGAATTCGGGGTTGTCCGCGTAGGGCAGGCGGCCCTGCCAGCGGTTGGCCTCGACGTAGCCGTAGGTCGGCAGGCGTCCCTCGCTCTGGTGGTCCGGCGTGCGGGCCGGGAAGGCGCCGATCGTCTTCATCGCCACCCTGTTGCGGTCGGCAAGGGTCAGGTTCTGCGAGGGCGCGATATAGCCCTCGGCCGCCTCGATGCCCTCGTCCACGCTGCGTGCACGCATCAGCCCCATGGCCGCCGAGACCGAGGTGTCGCGGTCCGACAGCGCGGTCCAGGACACCGTCGTGACATGCCCGGCCGGCCGCACGGTGCCGAGGTCGAAGGCGTCGGGCGGCAGCACGGGCCCGTTTGTCGTCCAGCGCAGGCGCACGGTGACGGGGGCCGCGTCCTTGACGGTGATGATGGTGTCCCGCGCCTCGAAGTCGGCCCATCCGTCCGGGGTCCGGTACTGGGTGGCGTCGGCGGGGTTCACCTCCTCGATGAAGACGTCCTGGTCGTCGAGGTAGGAGGAGGTCAGCCCCCAGCCGAGGTCGGCGCTGCGTCCCACCATGACCACCGGCACGCCGGGAATCGTCGCGCCGATGACGCCGCCGGTCTCGAGCTCCATTCGGGCGAGATACCAGATCGACGGCGCGGTCAGGCCAAGGTGCGGATCGTTGGCCATGAGGGTCGAGCCGGTGGCCGACCGGCTGATCCCCGAGGCCCAGCCGTTCGAGGCGCCGGCCAGCGGCGGCGGGTTGAAGGGGGCCACCGCCGGCCAGTCGGGGCTGGTGTTCGCGGCATAGGTCGGCACGTCCCGCACAAGGGAGGCATAGGAGGGCAGGGCGGCGATGCCGTCCCCCGGGGCGTCGGGCAGGATGTCGGCCAGCCGGTCCTCGTCCAGCAGAAGCGAGGTGCGCGCCCGCAGCACCTCGGACTCGAGGTGCGAGGAGAGTTGCAGGGCCATGAGCTTGACGATGGCGATGCTGTCCGCCGGGGCCCAGGGCGCGACGGGGTGGTTGAAGAGCCACATCTCGGGCGCGCCGCGCCCCAGCGCGCCCTCGTTCACCTCGCCCAGCCAGGCATTCACGCCCGCCGAATAGGCTTCGAGCGCCGCCAGCGTCTCGGCATCCTGCGCCGAGACCGAGGCCGAGGCGAGGCGGTAGAGGTCGAACCGGCGGAGGATCTCGTCGGGCTTGACCGTCTGCTCGCCGAAGAGTTCGGACAGCCGCCCCTGGGCC
>JAMWZF010000185.1 GCA_024304875.1 Paracoccaceae bacterium | reverse complement strand
GACGTCCGTCGGCCCGGCCACCATGTCGATGCCGACCTCGCCGAAGAGCTGGCGCTTGGCCTCGGCGACGAAGGCGTTGCCAGGCCCGGCCAGCACCGCGGCGGGCGGCAGGTCGAACAGGCCCCAGGCCATCGCCGCGACGGCCTGCACGCCGCCGAGGGTCAGCACCGCATCCGCCCCCGCGATGTCCAGCGCGTAGAGCACCGCATCCGGGATGCCCGCCGCGCCCCGGGGCGGCGCGGCGGCGGTGACATGGCGCACGCCCGCCACCTTCGCCGTGGTCACCGTCATCAGGGCCGAGGCGACATGGGAGTAGCGCCCGCCGGGTACGTAGCAGCCCGCCGCCTCGACCGGGATCTGGCGCTGGCCGGCAAGGAGGCCCGGCGTGATCTCGACCTCCATGTCGGTCAGGGTCGCCCGCTGCGCCTCGGCAAAGCGGCGGATGTTGTCATGGGCGTAGAGGATGTCCGCCCGGGTGGTCTCGGGCAGCGCCTCGTGGGCGCGGGCGATGCGCTCGGGGCTGACGCGGGGGTCGGTCTCCCAACCGTCGAACCGGGCCGCGAGGGACGTCACCGCAGCCTCCCGGCCCGCCCTGATCTCGGCGAGGAGCCGCGCCACCGTCTCGGACAGCCGGGTGCGATCCTCGGGCGGGGGCGGGGCGGCGCGTTTGAGGTACTCGGGCATGGGCGGTCATCCGGCGCTGGGATGCGCCGCACCATAGGCCGATGCCGCGGCTGCGAAAGGCCGCGTTCGAGAGGCTGAAACGATGCTTCGGGAAAGCCGAACGACGACGGGTGTGCCCGATCCGCTCCGCAAAGGCGCCTCGCTCCGACCCGTCACCTGATCCCGGAGGTCGCGAGTGCGTTTTTCTGCCAGAATGAAGAGGGGAGCGGGCGCGCTGACCTGCTCCTTCATTCTGGCAAGAAAACGCATTTCCCAAGCGTCCCGCCCCGCCCGACGGCCGCCTGCAACGAGGTGCGGCCCGCCGCCCTTATGCCCCGATCACGCCTTGCCCTTCCAAGGCACCAGCCAGCGCTCCATCCGGCGCATCGCCATGTCGATGCCGAAGCCGATGAGGCCGATCAGGATGATCCCCATGATGACGATGTCGGTGTTCTGGAACTTGGACGCGGTCATGATCATCATCCCCGCCCCCTTCTCGGCCGCCACCAGCTCGGCCGCGACGACGGTCCCCCAGCAGACGCCCATCGCCACCCGCGCGCCGGTGAAGATGTCGGGCAGGGAGTTGGGGATGATCACGTGGCGCATGATCTGCCACTTGGACGCCCCCAGCGAATAGGCCGCGTGGACCTTGGTGATCCGCACGCCCGAGACGCCGGACCGGGCCGCGATGGCCATGATCCAGAGGGCGGCGAGGAAGAGGAGGATGATCTTGCCGACCTCGCCGATCCCGGCCCAGATGATGACCAGCGGGATCAGGGCGAGGGGCGGGACGGGGCGCATGAACTCCACGATCGGATCGAACCAGCCGCGGAACCAGTCGGAGAGGCCCATGGCGTAGCCGAGGGGGATGCCCACGGCGGCCCCCAGAAGGAAGCCGACGATGACCCGGAACAGCGAGAAGCCGAGGTGCTCGGCGAGGGTCGAGTTGCGGAAGCCCTCGGTCGCGATCTCGGTCAGGCGCTGCCAGACGGCCTCGGGCGGGGGCAGCCAGATCGGCTCCATCTGCCAGCCGGTGTCGGGGGTCACGTTCAGGCTGCCGCGGCCGGTGAGGGTCACCTCGCCGAAGCCGATGTCGACCGGGCGGGCGCCGTCGATCGGCTCCCCGTTGACCGCCACCAGCTCGACCCCGTCGTCCCGGGTCAGCGCGTCGTTGTCATCCCATGACAGGATTTCGGACCGGTAGGCCGGCACGGCCAGGCCGTCGTCCCTGGCGAAGCCGTCGCCGGGAGGCACCTCGGGCGCCTCCGTGTCCGCGCCCACGGCTAAGACGACGACCGACACGGTGGCGTCGTCCTCGGCCCCCTCGGCGGCGCGGGCGGTGTAGGTGAAGCTGCCCTCGCCCGTGAAGGCCCCGGGCGCGTGCAGAAAGGCAGGGACCAGCCGCGATCCGGTGAAGGCGCCCCAGAGGACGAAGATCAGCACGACGGAGATGACGGAGGCGGCGAAGCTGGAATTGACCGCGCTTTCGTCGCCGAAGGTCACGGTCTTGAGGCTGCCGTAGTCCTTGCGCGGCGTCATCAGCCGCTTGATCCCGGACCAGAGCGCGAGGGTCAGCAGGATCAGCGCGATGTAGCCCGCGATCCAGGGCAGCGCCGTCAGGACCGTGGTGAAGACGGTGACCAGTTCGGCCCAGAGGTCTCCGATCAGCTCCATCAGGAGGTCGCCTCCTGCCGGCCCATGATCTCTTCCTCCATGTTCCAGATCATGGAGAGGATCTCTTCCCGGGTCGGGGCGTAGTCGGGGTGTTTCTTGACTTCTCGGAGGTCGGCGCCGACCCCCATGTCGGCGAAGGGCAGCGTGTATTCCTTGTGGATCCGGCCCGGCCGGGGGGCCATGACCAGCAGGCGCTCGCCCAGGAGCAGGGCCTCTTCCACCGAATGGGTGATGAGGATGATGGTCTTGCCCGTCTCCTTCCAGAGCTTGAGCACCAGACCCTGCATCTTCTCGCGCGTCAGCGCGTCGAGGGCGCCGAGGGGTTCGTCCATCAGGATCACGTCGGGGTCGTTGGCGAGGCAGCGGGCGAGGGCCACGCGCTGCTGCATGCCGCCGGACAGTTCGTAGATCGCCTTATCCTTGAAGTCCTGCAGGCCGACCACGTCGAGCAGGTGATCGACGGTCCCGTTGTAGTCGCGCGGCTTCCGGCCCGCCATGCGGGGGCCGAAGGAGACGTTGTCGCGCACGCTCATCCATTCGAAGAGGGCGCCCTGCTGGAACACCATGCCCCTTTCGGCGGCGGGGCCGGTGACGACGTGGCCGTTCATCCGCACCTCGCCCTCGGTGGGGGCGAGGAAGCCGGCGAGGATGTTCAGAAGCGTGGTCTTGCCGCAACCCGAGGGGCCGAGGACGGACATGATCTCGCCCTGCCGGATGTCGAGCGACACGTCCTGCAGGGCCTGCACGTGGCCGCCGCCCGGCAGGTCGAAGCGCATGGAGAGGGAGTCGATGGAAAGGCCGGTCATGGCATCCCTGGGCTGGGGGGCCGATTTTCGTCGAAAATCGGAACGTTATGAATTTTCGACGAAAATTCGGCGAAGAGCGGGGCCGGAACCCCGCCCGCCGGTTCTCTCTTACATGGATCCCAGGCTCGACAGCGGGCCGATGTTGATGGTCTCCTCGTAGCTGTCGAGGGCGCCGTCGATCGACCCGGCCTCGACGAAGACATCCGCCACGCCCTTGAGGAAGGTCGGGGCATTGCCGCCGAGCCAGGCGTCGGAGAGCTGCTCTTCCACGCTGGGGAAGACGAAGGTGGCCAGCGTCTCGGCCGTGGCCTGTTCGTCCATGCCGGCGTCCTGGGCGATCACGGGCAGCATCTCCTCGGTGTTCTCGCCCGAGTTCCACATCGCGTTCGCCTCGGCGGTCACCTGCAGGAAGGCGGTCACCAGGTCCTCGTTCTCGGCCACGAAATCGGCCGGCGCGGAGGTCACGTCGAAGACGAGGATGCCGAGTTCGGTCTTCTCGTCCCCGGTCAGGAGTACGTTGCCGTATTCCTTCATCCGGCGGAGCGAGCCGCCCCAGCCGCAGGCCATGTCGACCGATCCCTGGGCGATGGCCGCGGCGCCGTCCGGCGGGGCCATGTCGACGATCTCGAGGCTGGCGAGGTCGATCCCGAAGTGGTCCATCTGCCGCAGGAAGCCGTAGTGCGCGGCGGTCCCGAGAGGCACGGCCACCGTCGATCCGGCGAGGTCGGCGGCGGTGTCGGCGTCGATCTCGAGGTCGGAGCGCACGACGCAGTTGTCGTTGTCGGCGTAGGACACGGCGACGTCGAGCATTACCAGGTCCTGCCCGGCGGAGGTGGCGACGACGAAGGGCGGCACGCCCTGGGAGACGGACATTTGCACGTCGCCCGAGGCCATCGCCGCGCTCATCGCGGTGCCGGTGTCGAAGCTGACCCAGTTGATGTCGACGCCCATCGCCTCTTCGTACATGCCTTCGACCTTGGCGTACTGGAACGGCATCGGCCATTCGAGGAAGTAGCCGACGGTGATTTCGGACAGATGGGCCTCGGCATTGGCCGGCAGGGCCGAGAGCGTCGCGAGGCCGGCAGCGGCGCCCAGCAGCGTGGTCTTGAGTTTCATGAAGTCGTCTCCCGTGTTGGCACCCGATTGACGGGTCTTGTGGGCCGGGGGTCCGCCCCGGCGGGTTGTTCGCGCGGCCCAGCCTAAGCGCGATTGTCCGCGTCCCGCAATGGCGCCGACGCCCGGCCGCACACCGCCCGGGCAGGTGCCCGGATTTTCACCATCACCGCTGCCGCGCCGCCGGAGCGCCCGCGACAGGCAGCCTCGATTCCGGGCATTCCGCGAATGCGCGATCCTGAATCTCGGGCGCGCCGTGGACTCTGTCCTTTTCCACGGGGCCCGAAATTGATCTGGAGCGCCGCGCCCGCTACCTCTGCGTGCAGTTGCAGCAATCTGGGGCCCCGCACCATGACCGACCTCGCCCGCCAGACCCGCCCCGACGCCGAGGCGGCCCCGGACACCTCGAAGTGGCCGAAGGTCTTCACCACCGCCAACGAGTGGCTTGAGACCCAGTCCGCCGAGACCCGCATCGCCTGGGCGCTGGAGAACCTGCCGCGCGACCACGTGGTCTCGTCCTCCTTCGGCATCCAGTCCGCCGTCATGCTGCACCTGATGACCCAGGCCGTCCCCGACATCCCGGTCCTGCTCTTCGACACCGGCTACCTCTTCCCCGAGACCTACCGCTTCGTGGACGAGCTGACCGAGCGGCTGAACCTGAACCTGCGCGTCTTCACCGCCGAAATGACCCCGGCCTGGCAGGAGGCCCGCTTCGGCCGCCTCTGGGAGCAGGGCGAGGAGGGCCTGAAGCAGTACAACAAGCTGAACAAGGTCGAACCGATGCAGCGGGCGATGCAGAACGCCGGCGCGGGGACCTGGTATTCCGGCCTCCGCCGCGTCCAGTCCGAGAGCCGGACGAGCCGCAAGATCCTCGAGTTCCAGCATGGCCGGGTGAAGTTCCACCCCATCGTCGACTGGACCAACCGCGACGTGCACTTCTACCTGAAGGAGCACGACCTGCCCTACCATCCGCTGTGGGAGCAGGGCTACGTCTCCGTCGGGGATACGCACACGACGCAGAAGCTCGAGGATGGGATGCGGGAGGAAGACACCCGGTTCAACGGCTTCGGCCGGGAATGCGGGCTGCATCTGGACGAGAAGTAGGGTCCGGCTTGGCCGTGCGGCCTGTCTCGCCCCGCTCCGACTGCACCTTCAGGAGTGATAGCGGCACTGCGCAATCTCAAGCGCCTGATCCGCTCCACGTCCGGAAACCCGGTAGACCAGCCGGTCACCTTTGGTGACGCGCCGCGACCACCATCCACTCAGATCGCCACGCAGCGGTTCGGGTTTTCCCGTTCCCTTGAAGGGAGTCCGGGTCGTTTCCCTGATCAGCGCGTTCAGCCGGTCGAACACCTTGGCATCGCTTTCGCGCCAGAAGTGGTAATCCTGCCAGGCGTTCTCAGAGAAGATCAGCTTCATCGTCGCGGGCGCGCTCCGTTCCACGCCCGGCGTTCAACTCCGCAATCGACTCCCTAAGGCGTCCGGCGTTGGCGGGGGAGGTCAGAAGGTAGAGAGTCTCCTGAATCGCGTCCCATTCCTCCTTGCCCACCACGACGACGGCCTCTCTCCCTGCGCGGGTGATCACCGTCTCGGTCTTGTCGAGGATCGCGTGATCCATCACGTCCTTAAGATGCTTTCGCGCGTCCGTATAGCTTAGAATGTTCATGGGAGGGCCGATGCCGTGACTGCGGGGTGCTGACAGGAGAAGTAGTACGGGATCCTGTACAAATCAAGACGCCGCGGTACGGGTGCCGGGGCAGCGATGTTGCTGCCCCCTGTCAGGCATACCGGTGGACCTCAGGCCACCTTGTCCAGCGTCGCCCGCAGCTTCCCGACGATCTCGTCGATGTGCGCCTTCTCGGAAATGAACATCGGCGCCACCACCGCGTTGTCGCCGGTGAACTTAATGTGGCAGCCTTCCCAGAACAGCTGG
>JAMWZF010000184.1 GCA_024304875.1 Paracoccaceae bacterium | reverse complement strand
CTACGGCCTGGTCGACCTGCGCCTGATGGGCGACAGCGAGCCGATCATGGGTTCGGGCGGCGGCATCCGGGACCGCGTCATCCGCGAGGAGGCCGCCCGCCAGCTGACCTGGATGATGTACCAGGCGGTCGAGCGCGGCACCGGCCAGCGCGCCCGCATCGACGGCTGGGAGATCGCCGGCAAGACCGGCACCACCTCGGCCGCCCGCGACGCCTGGTTCATCGGCTTCACCGGCGAATACGTGGCCGGCGTCTGGATGGGCTATGACGACAACACGCCCCTGACCGGCGTGACCGGCGGTGGCCTGCCGGCCGAGATCTGGCACGAGACCATGCGCCGGATCCTCGAAGGCCGCAGCCCGACGCCGTTGCCGATGACCCCGCCGCCGCAGGCAGGGACCATCGTGGAGGAACTGCCCCTGTCGATCCCGCAGGAAGGCGGCGAGACCTCCGATCTGTCGCCTCCACCGGGCCAGGTGCAGAACCTTGGCGAGCAGCAACCCCAGGCCCTGGGCGGCCAGGGAGGTCAGGGCGCGCAGGGAGGCCAGGGCGGTCAGGGCGCGCAGGGGGGGCAGGGCGGCAACATGAGCGCCGACGACATCGCCGAGCAGGTCCTCATCGACGTGCTGACCGACATCCTGCGTGAGGCGAACCGGTAGACCTCTTTCAGGCTTCCGCCGGGCGCGGGTCCGTCGGCGCCGGGATGGTGCCCTGCGGCCCGGCGGGAGAGACAGGATGACCTTTCAGCCACCGGGGGCGGCCTTCGTGACCATCGCGATCTACATCGGCGCGGCCCTCGCGGAGATCGCGGGGTGTTTTGCCGTCTGGGCATGGCTTCGCCTGGGGGCATCGGCCCTGTGGCTGGTGCCGGGACTGGCCGCGCTGGCCCTCTTCGCGTGGCTCCTGACCTTGAGCTCGGCCGACATGGCGGGACGCGCCTTCGCCGCCTACGGGGGCATCTACATCGTCACGTCGCTCGGGTGGCTCTGGGCGGCCGAGCATCAGCGTCCGACCCACTGGGACGTGCTGGGGGCCCTGCTGTGCCTGGCCGGCGCGGCCCTCATCCTCTGGGCGCCAAGAAGTGTCTAGAGCGTGGCGAGGGGTCCGCAGCAGGGGCCCTCTCAGCCGCCGGGCACCTCGCACCGATCGTATCTGAAGGCGAAGCCGTTCCAGATCATGATGAGGTCCCGCGGCGCGTCCGCCTCGGCCTCGGGGTCCGGGGCGGCGTGCATCAGCATGGCCCGTTCGGTCCAGGCCGTGCCCTCGCCGGAACATTCCATCGTGTAGAGCGTGGCGTCCATGTCGACCACGTTGACCGGCCGGGTCATCCGGCATTCGTTCTCGACCCCGTGGAAGATGCCGTCCGAGATCTCGATCGCGCCGCCGTCGACCCCGACGAGGCCGCAGTCCGCATTCGCCGCCTGCCGGTAGGTGCCGTCGTAGGGCGTCGCCCCGGCGAGGGCGGGCAGGAGGGCGAGGCCGAGAGCGAGCGCCCTAGACATTCCGCAGGTCCCGGATCAGGGCGTCGATGTTTCCGCCGCGCCGGTCGAGCATGGCGCCGACTTCCGTCCGTTCCGCCAACAGCATGTTCACCCCCTCGATGATGAGGTTGAAGAACAGCGGCCGCCCGGTCCTGTCGCTGACGTGCCAGTCCACCTGCCAGGGCGATTGGCCGCGCAGGCGGGCGGTGGATTGGACCACCATGTAGTTTGCCTCGGGCCGGGTCCCCTCAACCTCGATCTGGCTGCCGATGAATTCGCGGAACCGCCGCCCGTACTTGCGGCTGACATAGGTGCCGAAGGCGTCGGTGAAGGCGGCGCGCTGCGCGTTCGAGGCGCTGCGCGCATCCGCGCCGAGGGCGAAGGCGGCGACATAGGCGGTGTCGGCGTAGCGGTCGAAGAGCCGGGCGAAGCGCGGCAGCATCTGCGCCTCGGAGGCGCCGGAGGCGATGATCGCGTTCACCTCGGCCACCGCCTGCTGGACGAGGCCCTGGGCCTGTGGCCCGGTGATCGCCCAGGCAGGCCGGACGGTCAGCAGCGCGCCCGTGGCGGCGGCGCCGGCGAGGAAGCGGCGGCGGTGCATCGGCGGTCTCATTCGAACCCCTCCATGTCGAGTGCGAAGGGGTCGATCGCCCCGTCCCCTTCCATGTTGGCACCCGGCGGCGCCATTCCAAGTTCGAACCGGCGATTTTGCAGGTAGATGAGCCGGGTCTGGGCGTAGCTGTCGGCACTGTCGTAGAGGACCTCGTCCACCGTCCCGCCGAACTGGCGCCGGTCGATGAGAGTATCCCCGATCCGCGCCGCGAGGGCCGCGTTCCGCACCTCGCGCGGGACGATCCGGCCGAAGGGATCGAGGGCGGTGTCCACGACCCGGCCCGCGAGGTCCCGCTCGGTCGTGGGGCCGAGGCCCACCACCTCGAGATAGGCGCCTTCGGGCACCCCCCAGACGTGCAGCGTCTCTCCGAAGTCGGTCTCTTCCTCGGCCAGGCCGATGGCCCCGGCGGGGTCGAGCAGCCCGCCAAGGCCGACGGTGGAATTGACGAGGAAGCGGAAGGTGTTCGTCGCCGCGCCGCCGATATCCCCTTGCAGCAGGCCGTTGAGCACCGCCGAGGGAAGGCCGGCGTTGTCGGCGAAGTTCGCGACCGGGACGGCGATTTCGGCGGGGACGGGCCGCCGCTCGGCCCCGGGAGCCGACAGGCTGCTGTCGAGGCTCTTGTTGATGCGGTGCGCTTCGCGGTTGGAGGCCTCGAACGGGTCGTGGATCTCCGCCCCCGGCGGCGCGACCGAACATCCCGCGATGACGAGCAGCCCGGCAAGGAAGGCGAAGCAGGGTCGGATCGGCGGCATCGGCGTCCCCTGATGGTTGCCGGTCCTTGATAAGCCGGCACGCCCGCGGTTGAAAGGGCGTGTCTGGCCGGACCCAATCTCCGGCGAGACAGAAACAGTCCCTTTACCGGTGCCGTGCCAAAGGGCATGTAGCGGAAACAATCGGCAGGGACAGGCGCGGGACCGGATGGCGCAGCGGGGACAGGCAGACAGGGCGAGGGGCCGGGCCGAGATGCGCGCGGCACGGGCCGAAAGCCGGGGCGCCTTCTGGGGCGTCGGGCTGTTCTCGGCCTTCGTCAACCTGCTGATGCTGACCGGCCCCCTCTACATGCTGAATGTCTATGACAGGGTCCTCGGCTCCCGCTCGGTCGAGACGCTGATCGCGCTGACCGTGCTGGTGGCGTTCCTCTACGGCATGATGGCGATCCTCGACTACGTCCGCGGCCGGGTCATGGCGCGGGTCGGCGCCCGGTTCCAGGCGCGGCTGGACCGCCGGGTCTTCTCGGCCACGATCCGGGCGACGACCCAGGGCCGCGTGCCCGAGGCGGCGAAATCGGGCCAGCGCGACCTCGAGGCGGTGCAGCGGATGCTCACCGCGCCGGCCTTCATGGCGCTCTACGATCTGCCCTTCGCGCCGCTGTTCATTCTGGGCATCTTCGTCTTTCACCCCCTGCTCGGCTGGCTGGCCGTGTTCGGGGGCGCCGTCCTGATCGCGGTGGCGCTGGTCAACCAGATGACCAGCCGGCTTGCGCTGGAGCGGTCGAACGCGGCCTCCTGGCGGGCCGAGACCCTCGGCAACGAGATCCGGACCGAGGCCGAATTGGTCCAGTCCCTCGGGATGCGGAGCGCCGCCTTCGACCGCTGGCAGCTGGCCCGGGGCGAGGCGCTGGACACCGGGGCCGAGGCCTCGGACCGCACCGGGCTCTGGGGCTCGGTGACCAAGGCGTTCCGGCTGTTCCTGCAATCGGCGATGCTGGGCCTCGGCGCCTGGCTCGTGCTGGGCAACATGCTGACCCCGGGCGCGATGATCGCGGGGTCGATCCTGCTTGGCCGGGCGCTGGCCCCGGTGGAGATGCTCATCAACCAGTGGGCCCTGATCCAGCGGGGCCGCGAGGGGTGGTCCCGGCTCGAAATCCTGCTGGCCGAGATGCCGGAGGAGCCGTCGCTGACCCCCCTGCCGCGCCCTCGCGCCATTTTGGAGGCCAGCCAGGTGACCATGCTGCCGCCCGGCGAACAGCAGGCCACCCTGCGGATGGTGTCGTTCAAGATCGAGCCGGGGCAGGCGGTGGGCGTCATCGGCACCTCCGGCTCGGGCAAGTCCACGCTGGCGCGGGCGATCACCGGCGTCTGGCGGCCCGCGGGGGGCAAGATCCGCCTCGATGGCGCGGCGATCGAACAGTACGACCCCGACGTTCTCGGCACCCTGATCGGCTACCTGCCCCAGCGGGTGCAGCTGTTCGACGGCACCATCGGCGAGAACATCGCCCGCATGGCCCTGAAACCGGACGCGGCCGAGATCGTGAAGGCCGCCAAGCGGGCCGCCGCGCACGAGATGATCCTCAAGCTGCCGGACGGCTACGACACCCGTGTGACGACAGTGGACGGCCGCCTCTCCGGGGGGCAGGTGCAGCGGATCGGCCTTGCCCGGGCGATGTACGGCGACCCGGTGGTGCTGGTCCTGGACGAGCCGAACTCCAACCTCGACAACGAGGGCAGCCAGGCCCTGAACCTCGCGATCCGCGCATACAAGAAGGCGGGCAAATGCATCCTGATCATGGCCCACCGGCCGGCCGCCATCCAGGAATGCGAGCTGCTTCTGGTGCTGGAGAACGGGATGCGGCGGGCCTTCGGACCCAAGGACGATGTCCTCAAGGAAATGGTGCAGAACCACGCCGAGATCACCAAGAGCAGCGGCGGCGGAGGGGTGTCGTGAGCGCCCCCGATCCCGGCCGCCGCTGGTCCACCCGGCGCCATGTCGTCATAGGGCTGCTGGCCCTGGCCGTGCTGCTGGGCGGCTTCGGCACCTGGGCCGCGATGGCGCGGATCACCGGCGCGGTCATCGCCTCGGGCCGGGTCGAGGTGGACCAGAACCGGCAGGTCATCCAGCACCCCGACGGCGGCGTGGTCGAGGAGATCGCCGTGACCGAAGGCGCTACGGTCGCGGCCGGCGACCTGCTGATCCGGCTCGATGCCTCGGACCTCGCCTCCGAACTCGCCGTGGTCGAGGGCCAGCTGTTCGAGATCCTCGCCCGCCGGGCCCGCTACGAGGCGGAACGGGACGGCGCCGAGGAGATCACCTTCGATCCCCTCCTGACCGAGGCCGAGGATCCCCGCGCCGCCGAGCTGATGGAGGGGCAGGCCCGCCTGTTCACCGCCCGGCTGGAAAGCGCGGCCAGCCAGAAGGACCAGCTGGGCAAGCGGCGCGACCAGATCCTGAGCCAGATCGAGGGCATCGAGGCGCAGGAGGAGGCACTGATCACCCAGCTTGCCCCGGATCATCTCGCCCTCCCACTGGGAGATCTGGCCCGAGACGTAGAGCGTGCTGCCGGTCCGCACGAAGGGCACGTAGTTGGCGGCCGGCGCGGCGGCTTCGGGCAGGGTCAGGCCGACGGCGGCAAGGCGGTCGTCGAGATGGGCGGCGCTCATGGGCGGGTCCTTTCGGGGATGGCGTGTCGCGCGGACGCTAGCGCGGGCGGGCGCGTGGGTCGAGACCCACCTCGCCCCTCCCCCGGAGACGGAGCGCGGGAGGAAGCGGCAGGGCGCGCCGTCCCGGTTCGGGCTGGACCCGGATACTCACCTTCGGGAGCCGCGCCGGTCACGCCTGCGACGCCGGTGTGCCGGGTGCCTGCGAGGGGGCCGCGGCCCGCCCCGGCCCTCAGCTTTCGCGGAAGGCCCGGGCGAAGTAGTCCGACAGCGGCTTCATCAGGTAGGCGATGGGGGTCCGCTCGCCGGTGCGGATGAAGGCCTCCACCGGCATGCCGGGCACGATCACCGAGCCTTCGGGCAGACGCTGGACCTCGCCCTCGTTCAGCCGGATCTCGGCCCGGTAGTAGCTCTGCCCCGAGGCATCGTCGGTGAAGCTGTCGGCGGATACGGTCACGACCCGCCCGTACAGCTCGGGCGTGCGACGCTGATCGAGCGCGGTGAACCGCAGGGCCACCTCCTGCGACAGGCCGATCTGGTCGATGTCCGTCGGCAGCACGCGGGCGGTGATGACCAGCGGGCGGTCCTGGGGCACCAGGAACATCAGGGGATCGGCGGCGCGGACCACGGATCGGGGGGCGAACACCTGCAGGCCGTAGACCACGCCGGACACCGGCGCGGTGATTTCCATCCGGCTGAGGCGTTCGCGCAGGGCGCGGGCCTGTTCGGCCAGTTCCCGTTCGCGGAATTGCAGGTCGCGCAGGGTGGTGATGGATTCCTCGCGGCGCTGGGT
>JAMWZF010000183.1 GCA_024304875.1 Paracoccaceae bacterium | reverse complement strand
AAATACTCGAATCCGCCGCCGGCCCCCCGGCGGCAGGGCGGGGGGCCGGCGGCGGATTCGAGTATTTAGGGCCAACCCGAAGCAGGGGGGGGCGGCGCGTGGTGTCATTGGACTTCCCCGCGCCGGGCTGGCATCAGGTGCCGGCCGCCCATGAGGACCCCGATGAACGACAGCCACAAGAACGTCTTCCGCCACTCCCACGAGGACCGCAGGGAGGCCGAGGGCGTTCCCGACACGCCGCAGACCCGCGCGCCGGCCTACCGCCTCGCCTTCGCGGACGACGACTTCCTGTGCCGGGACGAGTTGCGCCCCGTCCGCCTGCAGCTGGAGCTGCTGAAGCCCGAGATGGCGATGAACGAGGCCGGGGTCCGGTCCACCATCGTGATGTTCGGGGGCGCCCGGATTCCCGCCCCGGCGGACAAGGGCAAGGCGCGGACGCAGACGCTGGCGGACCTCTCGGAGTTCTACGACGAGGCGCGGGAATTCGCCCGGAAGGTCACCGCACGGGCGCTGACCCATGGCGGCACCGAGGACGTCATCGTCACCGGCGGCGGCCCCGGCGTGATGGAAGCGGGCAACCGCGGCGCGGAAGAGGCGGGCGGCGTCTCCATCGGCCTCAACATCGTGCTCCCGCACGAGCAGGCGCCGAACCCCTATGTCACCCCCGACCTCTGCTTCAACTTCCACTACTTCGCGATCCGCAAGATGCACTTCCTGATGCGGGCGCGGGCGATCTGCGTCTTTCCCGGCGGCTTCGGCACGATGGACGAGATGTTCGAGGCGCTGACCCTGATCCAGACGGGACGCATGGCGCGGGTGCCCTTCCTGCTGTTCGGCCGGGCCTTCTGGGAGAGGATCATCAACTGGGACGCCCTGGCCGAGGCCGGTACGATCAGCGCCGAGGACCTGGACCTGTTCAAGTTCGTCGAGACCGCGGACGAGGCCATCGCCGCCATCGACGGCTGGGAAGGGGCGGGAACCAAGCGGGGCGAGATCCCCGGCCGCTAGACCCGGCCTTCCTGCACCTCGTCCAGCCCGATGTGGCGCAGGAACTGCATCGGCGGGGCCGAGGGGTCCCGCACCCGCTGCATCGCCGCCCTGGCGCAGAAGTCGCCCGCGCGGGTGACGTCCTCGAGGATGAAATGGATCTGCGGGCGGAACAGCGCCAGCAGGGGATCGGTGGTCTCCTTCGAGAAGAGGTCGATGCCCTCTCCCAGCCTGCGGCCCGCCGCCTCGATCGCCGCGGTCGCGGACATCGCCGCCGAGCACGAGGCGGTCAGGACGCCGTCGATCCGGGGCGATTCGGCCAGCCGGCGGCCCAGCACCTCGAGCAGTTCGGGCCGCTTGGCATGGCTGGTCACCTGGGGGTCGATGATGAGGTTCACCCCGGCCTGTCCCGCGGCCTCGCTGGCCCCCTCGCGCATGGCCCGTCCGTAGGACTGCTCGGCCGGCGGCGCGATCAGCAAAAGCTCGCGGCGGCCGCGCCTGGCGAGGAACTCGACCCCCACCCGCCCGACGTCGTGGTTGCAGACATCGTAGTAGGGATGGCTGTCCGACCAGTCGGTCCGGCCGTGGGTGACGAAGGGAAAGCCCTTCTCGATCAGGTATTCGACCCTGGGATCGCCCGGCTCGATCTGGTCGAGGATGACGGCATCGGCCGACCCGGTCTCGACGATGTAGCGGACCGGGCGCATCCTGTCGGCGGCGCCGAGGTAGGGGGTGTAGTTCATGTGGAAGGCGCTGCCCTGCAGGCCCTGCGCCACGGCGCCGACGAATCGGCCGGTGTGGTTGGTCAGGTCGGCGTCCGTCGTCATGATCACGCTGATCACGTTGGTGCGGCCCGTGCGCAGGCGGACGCCGGCCCGATTCGGCACGTAACCGATCTCGGCGGCGATTCGGCGGACTCGCGCCTTGGTCTCGGCGCCGATGTCGGGGGCGTCGTTCAGGGCGCGGCTGACGGTGGGCACGGCAAGGCCCGAAAGCTCTGCTATGGTGCGCAGAGTGGGCTTCGGGCCCGTCGTCTTCGTGGTATCCGGTGGCACGTCTCATCCCCCCGCAATCCCCCTGATCCGGGGCGATTCCCGGCGGCAGGGGCCTCCTCCCGTTGCCGCTAACAGAAGTGATTGCATGATGTTTCTAAATCGTTATAGGCTTTTCTACAACGATTTAGACAGGGAGGACGAATCGTGACCTTGAAGACCAAGCTACTGGCCGCCACGGCCATCTGCGCGGCCGGTGCCGTGCACGCGGAGGAGATGGAAGTGATGCACTGGTGGACGTCGGGCGGTGAAGCCGCCGCGGTGTCCGAATTCGCCAAGGCACTGAACGAGCGCACCGATCACACCTGGATCGACGGCGCCATCGCCGGCGGCGGCGACACCGCCCGCCCGGTCATGGTTTCCCGGATCCTGGGCGGCGATCCGCCCGCCGCGTTCCAGTTCAACCACGGTCTTCAGGCGCAGGAACTGATCGAGGCCGGCCTGATGCTCGACCTCACCGACGTGGCCGAGGCCGAGGGCTGGACCGACATCGTCAACCCGCCGTCGCTGCTGGACGCCTGCACCTACGAGGGCCGGATCTACTGCGCCCCCGTCAACATCCACTCCTGGCAGTGGATGTGGCTGTCCAACGACGCCTTCGAGCAGGCCGGCGTCGAGGTTCCGGAAAGCTGGACCGAGTTCACCGAGGCCGTGCCCGCGCTTCAGGAAGCCGGCATCACCCCGCTCGCCGTCGGCGGCCAGTCTTGGCAGCAGAACGGCATGTTCGGCGTGATGGCGATCGCCCTCGCCGGCCAGGAAGACTGGCTGGCCGTGAACCGCGACAAGAACGCCGAAGTGGCCCGTGGCGAAAGCTACGCCCGCGTCTTCCAGGCCTTCGCCGACGCGCGGGACTGGTCCGACGGTCTTGACGTCCAGGACTGGAACCAGGCCACCAACGCGGTGATCGAAGACACCGCCGCCGCCCAGATCATGGGCGACTGGGCGCAGGGCGAATTCGCCGTCGCGGGCGAGACCGCCGGCGAGGACTACTCCTGCCTGCCCGGCCTCGGCGAGGTCGCGATCCTGGATACCGGCGGCGACGCCTTCTACTTCCCGGTGACCGGCGATCCGGACATGGAAGCCGCCCAGAAGGAACTGGCCGCGCTGCTGCTCTCCCCGGAAGTCCAGGTGGCCTTCAACTCGGCCAAGGGCTCGCTGCCGATCCGCGGCGACGTCGACCTGACCACGGTGAACGAGTGCACCCAGAAGGGTCTCGACCTGCTGGCCAACAACCAGACCCTGCCCTCGGGCAACCAGCTGCTGTCCCCGGACACCACCACGCAGCTGAACGACCTGATGACCGAGTTCTGGAACACCCCCTCCATGACGGCCGAAGAGGCCCAGGAGCGGTACGCCCAGATCATCGAGTCGGCCGGCTGAGGCAGGCCGCCACTCAAGGCTGAAGAATGGGCCCCAATTCGGGGCCCATTCCACAAAAAGCATGATACGCTGACCATCCGGGACCCGTGGGACGAGGGGGACCGGACACCGAAGGCCAGCATGGGGAGGAGACCAGATGGCAGTCGCAAGTGACGAAGGACGCGTGTCCACGTCGCGGACGGAAACCGCGCAGGCGCGCCGCCCGGTCCGCCTGTTCCGCAACCTGATGTCCAAGATCGCGCTGACCCCGATGATCCTGACCGCCGTGGTGGTCTTCTTCGGCGGCACGATCTGGACGGTGGTCTATTCCTTCACCTCCTCGGGCCTGCTGCCCCGGATGAACTGGGTCGGCCTCGACCAGTACGAACGCCTGTGGTCCACCGCCAAGTGGCTGGTGTCGATCCAGAACCTCGCGCTCTACGGGATCCTGTCGCTGGTCTTCACGCTGGTGATCGGCTTCGTCCTCGCCGCCCTGCTCGACCGCAAGATCCGGTTCGAGGACACCTTCCGCACCATCTTCCTCTATCCCTTCGCCCTGTCCTTCATCGTGACGGGCCTGATCTGGCAGTGGATCCTGAACCCCGACTTCGGGATCCAGGGCATCGTCCGCGACATGGGCTGGGAGAGCTTCACCTTCAATCCGCTGAACGACCCCGACATCGTCATGTACGGCCTGCTGATCGCGGGGCTCTGGCAGGGCACCGGCCTCATCATGTGCATCATGCTCGCGGGCCTGCGCGGCATCGACGAGGACATCTGGAAGGCCGCCCGCGTCGACGGCATCGGCACGGTCAAGACCTACGTGCGGATCATCATTCCAATGATGCGCCCCGTCTTCGTGACGGCGGTCGTCCTCATCACCTCGGGCATCATCAAGCTCTACGACCTCGTCGTGGCGCAGACCTCGGGCGGGCCGGGGATCTCCTCCGAGGTGCCGGCCAAATACGTCATGCAGGCGATGTTCGGGGGCCAGAACCTCGGCCAGGGCTTCGCCGCCTCCACCATGATGCTGCTCAGCGTCGTCATCATCCTGGTCCCCTGGGCCCTGCTCGAATTCGGAGGGCGCAAGCGTGGCTAATCCGGCAACCCTGTCCAGCACGATCGCCGCGACCGATCCGGTGACCAGCCGCCTCGGCGAAGGCCCCAGCGGCCCGCGTCCGCGCAAGGCGCTCTCGCCCCGCAACATCATGCTCTACGGCACGCTCATCATCGTGTCGCTCTACTACCTGCTGCCGCTCTACGTGATGCTGGTGACGTCCCTCAAGGACATGGCCGAGATCCGGATGGGCAACATCTTCTCGCCCCCGACCGAGATCACCTTCGAGCCCTGGGTCAAGGCCTGGTCCGAGGCCTGCACGGGGGTCAACTGCGACGGCCTCAGCCGCGGCTTCTGGAACTCCGTCCGCATCCTGATCCCCTCGGTGATCATCTCGATGACCATCGCGCTGATCTCGGGCTACACGCTGGCGAAGTGGAAGTTCAAAGGCTCCGAGGTCTTCTTCACCATGCTGCTGGTCGGGGCCTTCATCCCCTACCAGGTCATGCTGTACCCGATCGTCATCGGGCTCCGGGAAACCGGCGGCTTCCTGACCGACATCTGGCAGGCGACCTGCAACGTCTTCACCGCGGCCGAAGGCGCCTGCCGGGGGCGGGTGCAGCTCTTCGGCTCGATCTCGGGCCTCGTGATCGTCCACACGATCTTCGGGATGCCGATCAACGTCCTGCTGTTCCGCAACTACTTCGCCGCGATCCCGGACGAGCTGTTCAAGGCGGCGCGGGTCGACGGGGCGGGGTTCTGGCAGATCCTGCTGCGGATCATCCTGCCGATGTCCCTGCCGATCATCGTCGTCTCGGGCATCATCCAGGTCACCGGCATCTGGAACGACTTCCTCTTCGGCGTCGTCTACACGCGGGCCGAGCAGTACCCGATGACCGTTCAGCTGAACAACATCGTCAACTCGGTGCAGGGCATCAAGGAATACAACGTCAACATGGCGGCCACCCTGCTGACCGGGCTGGTGCCGCTGACCGTCTACTTCTTCTCGGGCAGACTGTTCGTCCGCGGCATCGCCGCCGGCGCGGTGAAAGGATAACGACATGGGCAACACCCAGGCACAGACGGCGGACATCGCCATCGACACCCCCGCCATCCAGAACAAGGCCGCCCGCGGCAATTCGGTCGAGATCCGCGACCTCGAATTGTCCTTCGGCGCGGTCAAGGTTCTGCAGCACCTGAACCTCGACATCCACGAAGGCGAATTCCTCGTCCTCCTCGGCTCCTCCGGCTGCGGCAAGTCCACCCTGCTGAACTGCATCGCCGGCCTGCTCGAGGTCACCGGCGGGCAGATCTTCATCAAGGGCAAGAACGTCACCTGGGAGGAACCCTCCAAGCGCGGCATCGGCATGGTCTTCCAGTCCTACGCGCTCTATCCGCAGATGACGGTCGAGGGGAACCTCAGCTTCGGCCTCAAGAACGCCCGCCTGCCCAAGGACGAGATCCGCAAGCGCGTCGACCGCGCCGCGAACATCCTGCAGATCGAACCCCTTCTGAAGCGCAAGCCCGGCGCCCTGTCGGGCGGCCAGCGCCAGCGCGTCGCCATCGGCCGGGCGCTGGTGCGCGACGTGGACGTCTTCCTCTTCGACGAGCCGCTGTCGAACCTCGACGCCAAGCTGCGCGCCGACCTGCGGGTGGAACTGAAACACCTGCACCACCAGCTGCAGAACACGATGATCTACGTCACCCACGACCAGGTCGAGGCGATGACGCTGGCCGACCGGATCGCGATCATGAAGGGCGGCAAGATCATGCAGCTGGGCAGCCCCTCGAACATCTACAACCGACCCGAGAAC
>JAMWZF010000182.1 GCA_024304875.1 Paracoccaceae bacterium | reverse complement strand
ACCTGATGCAGCCCGAGATCTCGGGGCAGCTGAAGGCACGGAAGGTGCAGACGCTCGAGGCGGTGCGGCCCGACGTGATCGCGGCGGGCAACATCGGCTGCATGATGCAGATCGGCGGCGGGACGGGGGTGCCGGTGGTGCATACGGTGGAGCTTCTCGACTGGGCGACGGGGGGGCCGCGGCCGCGCGCGCTCGAGGCGGCGGCAATGGGTGGATGACGGCGTCGGGCGGTTCGGGTTTCTTGCCGTCCCGAGGACTTCAGAACGTTAGAGTCCTGAAGTCCTCGACCGGTATTCAAGGCCTTGATGTTATTGCCTTAAATGCGCTCAAGAAATGGTTGAGGCCAGCGCGCTCTACTGGTCATCAACCCTCGCCCCGCCGCCGCCAGGCCACAGCGCCGATCGGTCCCCTCATGGCCGCCCCAATCCTGCCGCAATCGCTGCCTAGCACCGCTTCCATGATGCGCCGCTTCGCGATCCTTCTCCTCGCCCTCGGGCTGACCTCCCCGGCCCTGGCCGAGGATACCGGGCTGCAACGCCTGTCCTCGGGCGATGCAGCCCGGGACTGGACGGGGGTGGGCCGGCTCGACATCGCGGGCAAGGGGTTCTGCACCGCCGCCCTGATCTCGGAGACCGAGGTGCTGACAGCGGCCCATTGCCTCTACGACCGGGACGGCAGCGCGATCAGCCCGGACCGGCTGACCTTTTCCGCCGGTTACCGGGACGGTCGGCCGGTGACGGCCCGGGGCATCCGGCGGACGGCGCCGCACCCGGCCTTCGTGCCGAACGCGGCCGAGGCGGCGCAATCCACGGGAACCGACATCGCCATCGTGGAGCTGCAGTCCCCCATCGGCGCGGCGCAGGTGACCCCCTTTGCCGTCGACCCCGCCCCGCGCCGGGGCGGCGCGGTCGGCGTCGTCTCCTACGCGGTCGAGCGGGAGGAGGCCCCCTCGCTGCAGGAGGTCTGCGGCGTGCTGGAAACCTACGGGCCGGCCATGATCCTCAGCTGCGAGGCGAACTTCGGCGCCTCGGGCGCGCCCGTCTTCTCGCTCGCCTCGGGAGAGGCGCGGATCGTCGGCGTGGTCACCGCCAAGGCGCAGGTCGGCACGGATCCGGTCTCGCTCTCGGCGGGCGCCGCGCCCTCCATCGCCACCCTGCGGGCCGAGCTTGGCCGTCAGGCGGAGGAGCGGATCAACGGGTCGAGCCAGGTCCGCGTGATCCGGCCCGGAGAGCGCAACGGCGACATCGGGGCCAAGTTCCTGCGGCCCTGACCGGGCTCTTGAACCGGCATTTCGAGCTTCCTACATCCAGCGCATCGGGGTGCCAGACCGGGCCCCGTGACCCGCCTGTCCCCGCTCGGGGAAGGCATGACATATTGGTATCGCTCAAGAGAGGATGACCCATGCGCAGCTTTGACCTGTCCCCCCTGTACCGCGCCACCGTCGGCTTCGACCAGATCGCCGACATGATGGACCGGGTGATGTCCGCCGAGACCGCCACCCCGACCTACCCGCCCTACAACATCGAGAAGACCGCCGATGACGGCTGGCGCATTTCCGTCGCCGTGGCCGGCTTCTCGGCCGACGACCTGAGCGTCGAGACCCGCGACAGCGCTCTGCTGATCTCGGGCCGCAAGTCCGACGACGAGGCCGAGCGCAAGTTCCTGCATCGCGGCATCGCCACCCGCGCTTTCGAGCGCCGGTTCACCCTGGCCGACCACGTCCGCGTCACCGGCGCCTCCCACGTCGACGGGATGCTGAACATCGACCTCGTCCGCGAGGTGCCCGAGGCCCTGAAGCCCCGCCGCATCGCGATCGAGACCCAGCCCGCGGTCGACACCGAGGTCGTCGAGGGCAAGGCCGAAACGGTCAACTGACCGGCAGGGTGCAAGGCGGGGCCAGCCCCGCCTGAGCTTGGCGTGACGAGAACGGGCGGGCTTTCGGGCCCGCCCATTTTCGTGTCCGCGCATGGGTCTGGACGCCCCCGCGGCCCCGTGCCAGTCAGGATCCATGTCCACCACCCTCATCGTCCTCGCCCATCCCGAGCCCCGCAGTTTCAACGCCCAATGGGCCGAGGCCAGTGCGTCCGCGGTGCGGGCCGAGGGGGGCGAGGTGCTGGTGTCGGACCTCTGCGCGATGGGCTTCGATCCGGTCGAGCGGGCTGCGCATTATGCCGATCCGGTCGATCCCTTCGATCCGCTCAAGGCCCAGGCGGCGGCCTCGGAGGCGGGCGCCCTGCCGGCGGACGTGGCGGGCGAAGTGGCGAAGTTGCAGGCGGCGGACCGGGTGATCTTTCACTTCCCGATGTGGTGGTTCGCCCCGCCGGCGATGCTCAAGGGCTGGTGCGAGCGGGTGCTGGCCCACGGGGGGCTGCACGATACGTCGAACAGGTTCGATACCGGCCGCTTCGCCCATGTCTCGGCCCTGATGTGCGTCACCACCGGGTCGAACGCCGCCGAAAGCGGGCCGGACGGGCGCGAGGGGAACGCGCGGATGCACCTCTGGCCGCTGGCCTATACCCTGCGCTACCTCGGGATGGAGGTGTTGGAGCCGGTCTTCGTCCACGGGGTGCACGGGTATTTCCGGGGGGACCGGAAGGTGGCGTTGGAAGCGCGGTTGCAGTCGACCCTGAAGGGGCAGGCCGGGCTGATCGCCGGGTGGGATGACCGGGCGCGCTGGCCGTTCCACGCGGATGCGGATTTCGACGAGGACGGGCGTTTGCGGGCCGGGGTTCCTTCGCTCGATCCGTTCATTCGGCGGGAAACGTAGAGGGGGCGCTGCCCCCGCCTTCGGCCCCCCGAGGTATTTATGGCGAAAAGAGCGGGCGGGTCAGTGCGCTGCGGCCCAGGTCGCGCCCTGCCCCGCGTCGACGACGAGCGGCACGTCGAAATGGACGGCGGGCTTGGCGGCGCCTTCCATGACGGTGCGGGCGGCGGCGATGAGGTCGCCCGCCGCGCCTTCCTCGACCTCGAAGAGCAGTTCGTCGTGGACCTGGAGCAGCATCTTCGCGGGCAGGCCCTCGATCGCCTTCGGCATTCGGACCATGGCCCGACGGATCACGTCGGCCGCCGTCCCCTGGATCGGCGCGTTGATCGCGGCGCGGCGGGCGAAGCCGGCGCCGGGGCCCTTGGCGTTGATCTCGGGCGTGTGGATCCGCCGGCCGAAGAGGGTTTCGACCCGCCCGTGTTCCTTGGCGAAGGCGACCGTGTCGTCCATGTATTCCTTGATGCCGGGGAAGCGCTCGAAATAGCGGTCGATGAAGCCCTGCGCCTCGGCCCGCGGGATCCGCAGGTTGCGGGCGAGGCCGAAGCCGGAGATGCCGTAGATGACGCCAAAGTTGATTGCCTTGGCCTGGCGGCGGACGTCCGGCGTCATCTGGTCGAGAGGGACGCCGAACATCTCGGACGCGGTGGCGGCGTGGATGTCCTGGCCGTCGGCGAAGGCCTGCTTGAGGCTGCCGATGTCGGCGATGTGGGCGAGGATCCTGAGTTCGATCTGGGAGTAGTCGAGGCTGACGAGGACGTTGCCCGGCTCGGCGACGAAGGCCTCGCGGATGCGCCGGCCCTCTTCCGTGCGGACGGGGATGTTCTGCAGGTTGGGGTCGGTCGAGGCGAGGCGGCCGGTATTGGCGCCGGTCTGCTGGTAGGAGGTGTGGACGCGGCCCGTCTCGGGGTTGATGTGGGTCTGCAGCGCGTCGGTGTAGGTGGATTTCAGCTTCGACAGCTGCCGCCAGTCGAGCACCAGCCGGGGCAGTTCGTGTTCGGTGGCGAGGTCTTCCAGCACGTCCGCGGGCGTGGACCAGGCGCCGGTCTTGCCCTTCTTGCCGCCGGGGAGGGACATCTCGTCGAAGAGGATCTCGCCCAGCTGCTTGGGGGAGCCGACGTTGAACTTGCGGCCTGCGACCCCGTAGATCTCGTCCTCCAGCCCGGCCATCTTCTGGGAGAAGGCGTTGGACATGCGGGAGAGCGTGTCGCGGTCGACCTTGATGCCGTGCATTTCCATCTGTTGCAGGACAGGCACCAGCGGGCGCTCCAGCGTCTCGTAGACGGTCGTGACCTGCTTGCGGTGCAGCTGCGGCTTGAAGGTTTGCCAGAGGCGCAGGGTGATGTCGGCGTCCTCGGCGGCGTATTTGACGGCCTCCTCGATGGGGACCTGGTCGAAGGTCTTCTGGCCCTTGCCGGTGCCGATGAGGCTCTTGATTTCGATGGGATTGTGGCCGAGGTAGCGTTCGCTGAGGGCATCCATGCCGTGGCCGTGCAGGCCCGCGTTCAGGGCGTAGGACATGAGCATCGTGTCGTCGGCGGGCGCGATCTCGCAGCCGTAGCGGGCGAGGACCTTGGCGTCGTACTTCAGGTTCTGGCCGATCTTGAGCACCGCGTCGTCGGCCAGCATAGGCCGGAGCAGGTCGAGGCACTCCTCGAGCCCCATCTGCCCCTCGGCCAGGGCGTCCGAGCCGAAGAGGTCGTCGGTCCCCGCCGCGCGGTGGGCGAGCGGGATGTAAGCCGCGTGGCCGGGATCGACGCAGAGCGAGATGCCGACGAGGTCGCAGGTCATCTCGTTGAGGCCGGTGGTCTCGGTGTCGATGGCGACGTAGCCGCGGGCGTGGATGCGGTCGATCCAGGGGGCGAGGTCGGCGGCGGTGCGGACACAGTCGTATTGCGCGTCATCGAAGGCGGGGGCCTCGGGCGCGTCGTCCTGCACTTCCTCGGCCTTCGGCTCCTCGATGACCGGGGCCTCGATCCCCAGTTTCTCGGCGATGCGCTTGGTGATGGTGCGGAATTCCATCCGGGTGAGGAAATCCATCAGCGGCTCGGGGTCGGGCTCGCGGACCTCGAGGTCGTCGAGGGTGAAGGGCAGGTCCATGTTCTCGTCGAGCATGACGAGGCGCTTGGACAGTTCGATCTGGGCGCGCTTCTCGATCAGGGTCTCGCGGCGCTTGGGCTGCTTGATCTCCCCGGCGCGGTCGAGAAGGTCCTCGAGCGAGCCGAATTCGTTGATGAGCAGGGCCGCCGTCTTGATGCCGATGCCGGGCGCGCCGGGGACGTTGTCGACGCTGTCGCCGGCAAGGGCCTGCACGTCCACCACCCGCTCGGGCCCGACGCCGAACTTCTCGATCACGCCGTCGCGGTCGATGCGCTTGTTCTTCATCGGGTCCAGCATCTCGACCCCGTCGCCGACCAGCTGCATCAGGTCCTTGTCCGAGGAGAGGATCGTGACCTTGCCGCCGGCCTCGCGGGCCTGCCGGGCGAGGGTGGCGATGATGTCGTCGGCCTCGAAGCCTTCGAGCTCCTCGCAGGCGATGTTGAAGGCGCGGGTGGCCTCGCGGGTCAGCGGGATCTGGGGGCGCAGGTCCTCGGGCATCTCGTCCCGGTTGGCCTTGTAGAGGTCGTACATCTCGTTGCGGAAGGTGTGCGAGCCCTTGTCGAAGATCACCGCGACGTGGGTGACGTCGCCGCCTTCGTTCCCCTCGACGTAGCGCTGGAGCATGTTGACGAAGCCGCTGACGGCGCCGACGGGCAGGCCGTCGGACTTGCGCGTGAGCGGCGGCAGGGCGTGGTAGGCGCGGAAGATGAAGGCGGAGCCGTCGATCAGGTGCAGGTGGCAGCCCTTGCCGAAGTTGGCCATGTCGTCGTCTCCCGGGAGTGTCTCGGCCGCGGTTGTGCCACGATCCGGGGGCGGCTGCCAGCGCCAGGGGCGGCTCAGGGCAGGGTCCAGGTGAAGGGGGTCCAGATGCCCGCCGGGACGCCCGAGGCGCGCAGCACCTCGCCGACCCAGACGTTGCAGGTGCGCAAGATGCTGAAGCGGCCGGCCGAGGCGTAGAACCGGTCCGCAGGGCCGAAGCCGGGGACGGGCAGGACGGGGCCGGCGGCGGCCCCGATCTCGGCCAGAAGGGCGTCGAACTGGCCGGCCGAGAGGGTCAGCGCGGTCAGGCCCTCGTCCGTCACCAGCGGGCCGAGGGCGCCGAGGCGGAGGGTGGAGCCGTCGCCGGTGATCGCCCGCCCCACGGGGCCGGGGCGCATGTCGCTCCAGTTTCGGTTCCGGGTGTAGAACTGCCGCGCGCCCCATCCGACGATCAGCCACTCGGCCCCCGGCGCGGTGACGGGCACGCCGTCGGCCTCGGCGAAGGCGAAGTCGGCGCGGACCCGGGGGGTCAGGGGGATCAGGATGTCGGTGTGGATCGGGCCGGGGAGGAGGAGGATGGTGACCGGCGGCCCGTCGCCGTCCGGCACCTCGGCCACGGGGCCGGGGATCAGGCCGCCAAGGGTGCCGGCCCCGAGGTAGAGCGCGGCGGCCAGGAAGAGAGCCAGCAGCGCCCGGCCGAGCCACTTCATCGGCGG
>JAMWZF010000181.1:4532-6424 GCA_024304875.1 Paracoccaceae bacterium | reverse complement strand
CGGCGGCGGTGGTGGCGGCGGCGGTGTCGATTTTTCGCGGGAAGGGGTCTCTGTGACTCCGGGGTCGGCATATGCCTTTCTTGAAACCGGCGTTACAGCCGAACGAGGCACGCCCGAGTATACTCAGGAAATGGGAGACCGACTGCAGGAGGTAATTGCAGAACAATTCGAAGGTGACCCGAACCCGTATCAGGATCCGATGACGCTGCCGACCACAGGGTCCGCCAATTATCTCGGTGCGATGTTGATCGGTTCCGAAGAACTGGATTTTGCGGCCGGTGGAACATTGTCGCTCGACGTCGAGTTTGCCGACGACACGCTCTCGGGGCGTGCCTTCGATTTCTACGCTGTCAACGAGGACGACGAACTCGACGATCCGCTGGCGGGGCAGTTGGCGATTTCCGGTGGGTCTATCGACCGCAACGCGGATGTAACTGAAGAGTACACGTTTGGCGCTCAGATTTCCGGCAATCTCACCGACGGGGAGCAGACTGCAAGGATCGACGGCGAGATGGAGGGCGACTTCTATTCCGACGAGACCCTGATGGATGGGTACGTGGAGGGAACGGTGCTTCTGGATGGTTCCACGTACTACATGGAAGGCCTGTTCGCCGGCGCCCAGAACTGATCGAGCCTTCGTCGGGCCGAAGGGCATCTTCGGCCCGGACGCAGCCGAGGTTCATATCGGAACCAAATTCGGCGCGGCGCGCATCTCGACGCGCGCTGCGCCGGTCTGACCCAGGCGTAGTTTTGACCCGTCCGCATTTCCTTTGGAATGAGTCCCGAAGACGGGAACCGATGAGCGATAATGGGTCGAACTGACGCGATTTGCCTGCGTGAATAGCCGGCTACTACACGCTACCAGAAGTTTTTTTCCAATCGGCAGAGGCAGTTACGACAGAATCGCCTCTTCGCGCGGATTTTTTTCTTCGGATTCCCGTTTCCCTCTGGAAAACTGCCAAGGTTACGTTTGGTAAAGGGGGATGTGACAATGACAGTAATCTCGATCAAGATCGCCGGAGCTTTCGCTTCCGCACTCATGCTTACCGCCTGCGGTGGCGGCGGTGGCGGCGGCTCTGACACCGCAATCACACCGGGCTCGCCGTTTGCTTTGGTCGTTGCGGGGGTGTCCGCGGAACGGGGCACGAACCTGTACTACGTGCAGCTCGAAGAGGAGTTTGAAGCGGCAATCGATGATACCGACCTGCCGTATCAGGTCCCGACAACATTGCCGACAGCCGGCAGCGCGAACTATCTGGGGATGATGGAATTGACTGCCCTTCTACCCGATCGGCAGGCTGACCTTCGAGGGGAAATGAGTCTCGATGTCGCCTTCGCTGATGATACGATTTCGGGCTCTGTCTATGACATGGTGATCGAAGAGGACGACGGTATCACCTCGGTCGTGACTCCGGCGTCCGGCACTCTGGCTATCGCGAATGGTACCATTGACCGGACTGTCGACATCTCGACCGATTACGCTTTCGAGGCGGATGTATTCGGGACCATTTCGGCGGACGGCGACTCTGCCGAAGTCGATGCGACGATGTTTGGAAACTTCTTTGAGGACCAGACTTATGTCCGAGGCGATGTCTTCGGTACGGTCACAAACGTAGACGGGACCTTGCCCCTGGACGACGGCGACTTCTTCGGCGCCCAGAACTGAGAAATGCGGGACCAGGCCCGAGACCGACCGTTTCGGGCCTGGTCCACCCAACCGCGGCGCGGGCGCGGACCCGGGGCCTAGCTTGACGAGGCCCGCCGGAGAAGATCCACCGCACCCGGCTGGCTGAGCAGGCTTTCCTGCACCTCGTAGCCCATGTGGCTGCGGTGCCGGTGGCCGGGGACGGCGAGGCCGAGGCGGTCGCCCACCTCGGCCGGCACGGCGCGGC
>JAMWZF010000181.1:0-4522 GCA_024304875.1 Paracoccaceae bacterium | reverse complement strand
CGGGTCCGGTGGTCGATCAGCATCGATTCCGCCGCGATTCCTTCGGCGTAGATGATCTGGTGGTCGTCGAAGAGCAGCTGGAAGTAGTCCACGAAACCGCCGTCCTGCTGCACCACCGTGTCGCCGTTGATCAGGTGCCGGACCTTGACCAGCACCTCGGCCCGGCCGGCGCCGAGCCGGTCGCGCCGCTGGTAGACGAAGATCCGGTGGTCGGGGCTGACGACGAGGTCGTTCTCGTTGTGCAGCACGCCCTTGCGGATCACCACGGGGGCGAAGGCGCCGACGGCGCGCACCGTGCTCTGACCGATCCAGCGGATCGCCTGGGGCCCGTAGTCGCGGGTGAGGACCGAATCGCCGACGCGCAGATCCTCGATCGGGCGCTGCGCGCCGTCGGCCATGGTGATGTGGGTGCCGCGGGTGAAGGACACGCAGGCCACCTCGGAGAAGCGGGTCGTCGCGGTCTGCCGGTCGACCCCGACGAGGCGGTATTCGACATCGGCGGACAGGGTGGCGAGGGGCAGGAGGTAGACCTCGGCCGCGGTGTCCTCCTCGACCTCGACCAGCACCAGCGCCTCGTAGGTGGCGCCGTCGGGCGCCATCAGCGTGATGCAGCAGTCGAGCGCCAGCGCATTGCCCGGCCGGCCCGCCCCCGAGCCCTCGGCGACCGCGAACAGCCGGGCATCCGATCCCAGCGCGACGGCCAGGAGGTCGCGCTCGGCCCCGGGCACCAGGCCGTAGATGTCGTCCATCACAAGTTCGTCGGCAAAGCTGATCCCGTCGCCCTCGGCCACGCCCGACACCACCACGAAGGTCTCCGACCGGTAGACCGGCAGGGTCTGGATCGCGTGGGTCTCCCCTGTGGTCGTCATGGCGCGGATCGCCTCATGCCCCTGATGTCGAGAGAAAGGATAGGGTAGGATTGCGGCGCAAAGCGGTCAACGGTCGGTCACCTTTCTGACCATTGTTCCCGGCCCGTATAGCGTGCATTGGTAAACCGAACCTATCACACGCGCGGGAGGCAACCTCATGGATCTGGGCATCAAGGGCAGGAAAGCGGTGGTGACGGCCTCGTCGAAAGGTCTGGGGCTGGGCTGCGCCCGGGCCCTGGCCGAGGCGGGCGTGGACCTCGTGATGAACGCGCGGGGGGCCGAGGCGCTGGCGACGGCCGCCGCCGCGATCCGCTCGGACTTCGGCGTCGAGGTCACCGAGGTGCCCGCCGACATCACGACACCGGAGGGCCAGAAGGCGGTGCTGACCGCCGCGGGCGATGCCGACATCCTCGTCACCAATGCCGGCGGCCCGCCGCCGGGGATGTGGTCGGACTGGGACCGGGAGGATTTCATCAAGGCCCTCGACGCCAACATGCTGACCCCGATCGCCCTGATGAAGGCCCTGCTGCCCGGCATGTGCGCGCGCGGCTGGGGCCGGGTCGTCAACATCACCTCGCAGTCGGTGAAGGCGCCGATCCCGGCCCTCGGGCTGTCGAACTCCGCCCGCGCGGGCCTCACCGGCTATGTCGCCGGCACCTCGCGGCAGGTGGCGCCGCAGGGCGTGACGATCAACAACCTCCTTCCCGGCATCCATGCCACGGACCGGGCCGACAGCCTCGACAAGGGTGTCTGCGACGCCGAGGGCATCACGATGGAGGAGGCCCGCGCCCGCCGCGCCGGGACCATCCCCGCCCGCCGCTACGGCACCGCGGCCGAATTCGGGTCGGCCTGCGCCTTCCTGTGCTCCGAGCACGCCGGCTTCATCGTCGGGCAGAACCTCCTGGTGGACGGCGGCGCGACCAACATGACCCTCTAGATGGCCGAGGCCTTCTCGCTCAAGGACCACCTGTTCAATGCCGAAAGCCTGGGCCAGCTGGCCGGGGAATACCAAGGCGCGGTGCCGGGGTTCGACGCGGAGGGCTTTCTGGCCGAGGTCCTGCCGGGCCTTCAGGGCCGCGAGCTGAAGGCTCGGCTGGAGTGGATCGCGGATTGCGTGGAGCGGCGGCTGTCGCCGGACTTTCCGGCGATGGCCGACCAGATCGAGGCGGCCCTGCCGCCGCCGCTGGACCCGGCCCGGACCGACGGCGACTTCGGCCGGTTCATCCATGCCGTCCCCGGCATCCTCGCCGTCCGGCACGGGCTGGAGGAGCACCGGGACCGGGCGCTCGACCTGATCGAGGCGGCGACCCAGCGGTTCAGCATGGAGTTCCACATCCGGCCCTTCCTGGGCCGCTGGCCAAAGGAGACGCTGGCGCGGCTGGACGTCTGGTGCGGGCACGGCAACTACCACGTCAGGCGGCTGGTGAGCGAGGGGACGCGGCCGATGCTGCCCTGGGCGCCGAAGATCGCGCTCGATCCTCTCGTGCCGCTGAGGTTCCTCGACCGGCTGCATGCCGACCGGACGCGGTACGTCACCCGTTCGGTCGCCAACCATCTGAACGACATCGCGAAACGAGCGCCGGAGCCGGTTCTGGAGAGGCTGGGGGCATGGGCGGAGGAGGGACGGCAGGCACGGCGCGAGCTGGACTGGATGACCCGTCACGCCCTCCGGGGGCTGGTCAAGCAGGGGCATCCGGGGGCGATGGCGGCGCTCGGCTACGCGGCGGAAGCGCCCCTGCGCCTTGCCTCGGTTGCAGCGGTCCCCCGGACGGTGCCCATCGGGGCGGCGGCAAGGTTCGAGGTGACGCTGGAGGCCGAAGCCCCGGCGCCGGTGCTGGTGGATCTGGTGATGCACTTCCGCCGGCCCGGCGGGTCGGTCCGGCCCAAGGTGATGAAGGTGGGGCAGGGCGAGGTCGCGCCGGGCGGGCCGCTGACCCTGACCAAGACCCATCGTTTCAAGGGGGATGCGACGACCTACAGGCTGGTCCCCGGCCCGATGCGGGTGGAGGTGCAGGTGAACGGGCGCATCCTCGGCGCCTGCGACCTCGTGCTTGCGGCACCGGAGGGAGCGGGTCTTGCAGGCCCCGCCGGGCGCGGTTAGGTCGGTCGCAAGCCTGACGACTTTTGTAGGAAACCCCGCGTGAGCGCCGCCGCCGATCTGTCCGACGCCCCCCGGCTCGAGGTCCGGGGTCTGACCCGGTCCTACGGCGGAGTGGCCGTCGTCGACGATGTGTCCCTGTCGGTGAAGCCGGGCCAGGTGACCTGTCTGCTGGGCCCCTCGGGCTGCGGCAAGTCCACGACGCTGCGGATGATCGCCGGGGTCGACCGGCAGGATGCCGGCGCGGTTCTTGTCGACGGGCGCGAGGTCAGCGGCCCGGTCCACCATACGCCCCCCGAAGAGCGCGGCATCGGCCTCATGTTCCAGGATTTCGCGTTGTTTCCGCACCTGACGGTCGCGCAGAACGTCGGCTTCGGTCTGCGGGGATTGCCCCGGTCCGAGGTGGCGGCGCGGGTTCGGGAGTTCCTCGGCAAGGTCGGCATGGGCCGCTTCGAGGGGCAGTATCCGCACCAGCTGTCCGGCGGTGAGCAGCAGCGCGTGGCCCTGGCCCGCGCCCTCGCGCCGCGCCCCCGGATCATGCTGATGGACGAGCCCTTCTCGGGCCTTGACGACCGCCTGCGGGACGGGATCCGGGACGAGACGCTGGACGTGCTCGCGGCCGAGAATACCGCCGTCCTTCTGGTGACGCACGAGCCGGCCGAGGCGATGCGCATGGCCGACGAGATCGCCCTGATGCGCGACGGCCGGATCGTGCAGCGCGGATCGCCCTACAACATCTACAATGCGCCCGTGGACCGGGAGGCGGCAGGGTTCTTCAGCGATATCAACGTGCTGGAGGGCCGCGTCCAGGGCGCGCTGTCCGAGACGCCCTTCGGTCAGTTCCTTGCCCCCGGCCAGCCGGACGGCACGCCCGTCGACATCGTCTTCCGCCCCCAGCACCTGCGCATCGACTTCGACCGTGACGGGCGCGGGCCCCATCCGACGCCCGAGACGGGTACGCCCGCGCGGGGCGTGGTGCAACGGGCGCGGTTCATGGGATCGGAGAGCCTGGTGGAGTTCCGCATGGACTTCGACGGGTCGATCCTGACGGCCAAGGTGCCCTCGGTCTTCCTGCCGAAACCGGGCATGGCGCTCTGGCTGATGATCCGGCGGGACCGCTGTTTCGTGTTTCCGCGCAAGGCGGGCTGAGGCTCAGCGATCGGCCAGTTCCCGGCCCGGCTCGCGTCCGAAGAGGGCGGGAAGGGGGGTGACGGCCCCGATCCGGGCGAGGGACAGATCGGCGAAGGCCCCCGCCGTCTCGGACCAGACCACCAGCGTCCAGACCCGGCCCCAGTAGTCGAGCCGCAGCGGCCGGACGACCTGTTCGGCGCCATCGACGGTCACCCGCAGCTTCTGCCGTGCCCGCACCGCCTGCCGCAGGGTCGCGAGGTGGCCTGTGCCGGCGGGGTCGGGAAAGCGCAGGGCGGGGGCGTGGAGCTCGGCCGGGGCGTCTTCCGAGAGGGCGGCGTCCAGCCGGTCGGCAAGGGATTCGGCGGCGGCGGCGAGGGCGGCGTCGCCGCTGCGGCCCACGGCGATCAGGCCCAGATGCAGGGCC
>JAMWZF010000180.1 GCA_024304875.1 Paracoccaceae bacterium | reverse complement strand
CGGATCGTCACCCGCCGGCCGGGCTGGACATGGCCGAGGGTGCCCTCGGGCGCGGGCCGGGCCGGGCTGCCCGAGAGGAAGGTGGAGCATTCGGACAGGCCGAAGGCTTCATGGACCTGCGTCCCGGTCGCCTCCTCCCAGCGGGCGCGGGTCGGCGCGGGCATCTTCTCTCCGGCGCTGAGGCCGTGGCGCAGCCTGGGCATCGGCGGCGGATCGGATTTCAGGAGCTGGCGGTAGACGCCCGGCGCCGCGGCGAAGATCGTCGCATCGTGGCGCTTGAGCAGGAGAGGCAGGGCGGCCGGGGCCGTCCCCTCCGCCGGGATCAGGGCCGTCGCCCCGATGGCCCAGGGGTCCAGCAGCCCGGTGCCGAGGGTATAGGTCCAGTTGAAGGCCCCGGCGTGCAGCAGCCGGTCCTCCGCCGTCAGCCCGGTCCAGCCGTCCCACATCATCCGCCGGGCCCAGACGGCGCGGTGGGCATGGACGACGGCGCGGGGCCGCCCGCCCGTGCCGGAGGTGAAGACGATGTAGCCGGGGCGATCCGGGTCGCCCATGTCCCAGTCGATCCCGGCCGCCAAACCGGCGAGGAGAGCCGCGGCCTCCAGCACCGGGGCGGGATGGTCCGGCAGGGCGATGCCCGGCGCGGCCACGACCGCGGCGGGGTCCAGCGCGGCCGCCATGGCGCTGATCTCGGGGGCGGTCAGCTGGGCGGAGGTCGGCACGGGGATCACGCCGATGGCCGCCGCGCCGAGAAAGACGATGGGGAAGGCGGGCGCGTTCCCGATGCGGATCAGCAGCCGGTCGCCGGGGCCGAGGCCCGCCGCCCTCAGGCCCGCCGCGACCGCGCCCACCCGGTCGGTCAGCCGCGCGTAGGACCACCGCTCGGCCCGGGCGGGGCCGAGGACGGCGAGGGCGATCTTGTCCGGCGCCGCCTGTCCGGCGCTCAGGACATGGCGGGCGAGGTTGAAGGGGGCGGGGCAGGGGTCGGTCACGCGCCTTGCGCTAGCCGCGCGCCCGCCCTGTTGCAAGGGCCCGCGCCCGGGGTATTAAGCGCCATGGCCGAGACCGACCCCCGACACCTCATCCGCATCGCCCGGGAAAACGGCGAGACCGGCACCGCCGCGCCGCTCGACCTCGGCGCGCGGGTGCGCGACCTGCGCAAGGGCCGGGGCTGGACGCTGGAGCAGGCGGCGCGGCAGGCGGGACTGGCGCGCTCCACCCTGTCGAAGATCGAGAACGGGCAGATGTCGCCGACCTACGACGCGCTGCGCAAGCTGGCGACGGGCCTCGACATCTCGATCCCGCAGCTCTTCACGCCGCCGGCCGAGGGGCAGATCACCGGGCGGATGGTCATCACCGGCGCGCAGGACGGAGTGGCCCATGCGACGGCCACCTACGAGCACGAGCTTCTGGCCGAACGGCTGTCGCGCAAGCGGATGCTGCCCTACCGCGCCCGGATCCGCGCCCGCAGCTTCGAGGAATTCGACGGCTGGGTGCGCCACGACGGGGAGGAATTCCTCTACGTCCTGACCGGAGTCATCCGGCTCTACTCGGAGTTCTACGAACCGGTCGAGATGCGCCGCGGCGACAGCGCCTATTACGACGCCACCATGGGCCACAACGTGATCTCGGTCTCGCCCGAGGACGCGACGATCCTCTGGGTGACCTCGCTGGCGGACTAGGGCCGCCCCAGTTCCTCTTTTCGCCCGAAATACCTCGGGGGGGCCGAAGGCGGGGGGCGGCGCCCCCCTCGACGGTTTCACAAGGCTGACACGCTCCCCACAGTGCCACCTCCTGATTTTTCGCAGAAAAATCGCCTCACGCCGCCCGCGCACCCGGCCGGGCGGCAAGGCCAGCGGTCTCGAACCACATCTCCAGCTGCTCGGCCGCCTCGGCCTCGGTCAGGTCGTGACTTTCGGCAAGGTAGGTCACCAGCTTGGCCCGGTCGCCGCGGAACCGCCGCAGGGCCGCGGAGTCGAAATGGGGGAACCAGAGGCAGAGCCTGTCCGCGACGGCAGGCCAGTCCTGGGGAAATGCGATCCTCGGCATGGCCGGATCCTCCTTGGCGTCCTCTCCACCGCCCCCAGCCTGCCGGCAACCTCTGAAGACTTGATTAACTCCCCCGGAAAAAGAACGAGGCGGCCGGTGGGCCGCCTCGCTGGGATCGCGCATCGGGTCCTGGCCTACTCGGCCTCGGACCACCAGACGTCCGGCTGCCAGCCCGGCCAGTCGCCGAAGATCGGCATCTCCTCGGGGTAGGCCAGCTCGGAATTGTAGGCCAGCCGGCTGATGTTCCACTGGTAGATCGGCACCACGTAGCGCCCCGCGGTCAGCACCCGGTCGAGGCCCTGGGCGGCGGCGAGGAAGTCCTCCTGGCTCTCGGAGGTCAGCAGCTTGCCGATCAGCCCGTCCACCGCCTCGGACTTCACGCCCATCAGGTTGCGGCTGCCGGTCTGGTCCGCGGTCTCGGAGCCGAAGTAGAGGTACTGCTCGTTGCCGGGGCTGAGGGACAGGCCGACCCTGTAGTAGGTCATGTCGAAGTCGAGGGCGTCGACCCTCTCCTTGTACTGGGCGCTGTCCACCTGGGTGACGGTGGGGGTGATGCCGACGCGGGCGAGGCTCTCGACGTACATGTCGATGATCGAGGTGTTCTCGGAGCTGCCGGTCTCGAGCAGGATCTCGAACTCGAAGGGCTGGCCGGCCTCGTTGGCCAGGACCCCGTCCTGCACCGTCCAGCCCGCGGCCTCGAACTGCTCGAGCGCCGCGGCGATGCCGGCGCGGTTGCGCTCGGTGCCGTCCGAGACGGGCAGGGCGTAGCCCTCGATGGCGCCTTCGGGCAGGTCGTCGTACTCCTGCAGGAACTCCAGCACCCGGCCCTCCGCCGGCCCGTCGGTCATCGCCAGCGGCGAATTCGAGAAATAGGAGGTGATCCGCGGCTGCTGCGAGCCGGTCATCGTCTCGTTGATGAACTCGAAGTTGAAGACGTGCAGCATGGCGTCCCGGACGCGCCAGTCGTCGAACGGGGCGGTGCGGGTGTTCATCACGAAGCCGGTCATGCCCGAGGGGCGGAAGTGGGGCAGGACGGCCTTCTCGACCTCGCCGTTCTGGACGCGGGGGAAGTCGTACTGGCTCTCCCACCGGGCGACGTTGAACTCGCGCGTGGTGGTCACGGTGCCGGTCTTGAAGGCCTCGAAGGCGGCCGTCTCGTCACCGAAGAACTCGATCCGGTATTCGTCGAGGTTGTAGGTCCCGGTGCGGAAGGGGACGATGCCGTTGCCCCAGTAGTCGGGGTTGCGCTGCAGGCTGACGTAGCGGCCAAGCTCGTAGTCGGCGATGACGTAGGGCGCCGAGGAGATCGGGACGATGTCCGAGGATTCACCGAACTCGACACCCTCGAACTGGGCCTTCTTGAGGATCGGGCGGAGGCCCGCCAGCAGGGCCAGCTCGCGGTCGTCGCGGTTGAAGGTGAAGCGGATCGTGCGCTCGCCGGTCTGCTCCATGCTCTCGACCGCCTCCCAGAAGCCGAGGTAGCGCGGATGGCCCTCCGTCCCCAGCGTCTCGTAGGACCACATCACGTCCTCGACCGTGACCGGCGAGCCGTCCGAGAACTCGGCCTCGGGGCGCAGGGTGAATTCGACCCATTCGCGGTTCGGCCCGGTCTCGACCGATTCGGCGAGGACGCCGTAGAGGGTGAAGGGTTCGTCCAGGCTGCGGCCCATGAGGGACTCGCCGACGTGGAAGCGGATCTGCCAGGGCACGTTGCCCTGCCGGATGAACGGATTGAGGCTGTCGAAGTTGCCGACGTTCGCCTCGACGATGCGCCCGCCGGTGGGGGCCTCGGGGTTCACGTAGGGCAGGGCCACAAAATCGGGTGGAAGGGCCGGCTCGCCATACATAGCTATGCCATGCGAGGGCTCGGCGGCGGCGGCGGAGGCGGCGAGGACGCCGATGGCGACGGCTGCGCTGCGCAGGCCTCGGCGGAAAAACTCTGGTGTCATCTGGGGTACAATCCCTCTGCTCCCTGTTATCGTTGACCACGACGGTATCGGTCTCCCCAAGCCTTTTCAAACTTTTAGCTTGGCCGCGGGCGATTGAGTGCTTATAAGGAAGGCACTGCTCGATAGGTTTCTTGCCTGTATGAAACCTGCCTCAATAACTTAACCCCGGCCTCGTGCCGGGGTTTTTTTCTTTGGGGCCGCGGTCGGTTTCAGGCCGGTGACACAGGGCCATGAGGGGGCCGGCCGCCCGGCCGTCGTCCGAAGACGGCAGGCCGCCGGACGCCGCCCGGGCGACGCAGAATCACCGCCCGCGACTTGCGGTTTCCCGCGCCCCCGAACCGGCCTATGTTGCAGCCGCAGAAACCGTCCCTTCGAGGAGCCGCCATGACCCTGTCAGGAAAAACCGCCATCATCACCGGATCGAATTCGGGCATCGGCCTGGGCGTCGCCTGGGAACTGGCCCGCGCCGGCGCCGATGTCGTGCTGAATTCCTTCACCGACCGGGACGAGGACCATGCCCTGGCCGAGGAGATCGCGGCCGAGACCGGCACGAAGGCCCGCTACATCAAGGCCGACATGTCGAAAGGCGCGGAGTGCCGCGCCCTCGTGGAGCAGGCGGGGGCCTGCGACATCCTGGTGAACAACGCGGGCATCCAGCATGTCGCGGGGATCGACGAGTTCCCGGCCGAAAAATGGGACGCGATCATCGCGATCAATATGTCTTCCGCCTTTCACACCACCGCCGTGGCCCTGCCGATGATGCGCGCCGCCGGCTGGGGCCGGGTGATCAACATCGCCAGCGCCCACGGCCTCACCGCCTCGCCCTTCAAGAGCGCCTATGTCGCCGCCAAGCACGGCATCGTCGGGCTGACCAAGGTGACGGCGCTCGAGACGGCGGAAGAGCCGATCACCGCGAACGCGATCTGCCCGGGTTACGTGCTCACCCCGCTGGTCGAGGCACAGATCCCGGACACGATGAAGAAATACGGAATGGACCGCGAGACCGCGATCAAGGAGGTGATGCTGACCCGCCAGCCGTCAAAGGAGTTCGCCACCACCGAGCAGATCGGCGGCACGGCGGTCTTCCTGGCGTCGGACGCCGCCGCCCAGATCACCGGCACGACGATCAGCGTGGACGGCGGCTGGACGGCGCTTTAGGTCCGGTGGACCGGTTTACATGTCGATCACGGCTTCGGCGGCCTCGCCACCATCGCCGCCGCTGCTCTGCATCGCCGCGGCGATCAGGGCGATCAGGATCAGCGGGATGATCAGGCCGGCGCTGGACGAAGCATTGCCGGTATCCTCGATGATCTCGACGGGGGCCATCTCGATCGGTTCGGCCATGCCGCCGGCGAAGGCGGCGCCGGCGGTCAGGGCGAGGATGCAGGCTGTGGTGGAAATAAGTTTGTTCATAGACACTTGAGTCCCTCTTTGAGAGTTCTGAACCTATATGCTCACACGGCCGTGACCCGAGGTCAATCGGGGAAGAAGAGGACAGGCTAGGACGATGGCGAGACGCATCAATCTGGCCCTCCAGGGCGGCGGGGCGCATGGCGCCTTCACCTGGGGGGCGCTGGACCGCCTTCTCGAGGAGGAAGACATCGAGATCGCCGCGATCTCGGGCACTTCCGCCGGGGCGCTCAACGCCGCGGCGCTGAAGGCGGGATACATCCATGACGGGCGGGACGGCGCGCGCGCCCACCTCGACCGGCTGTGGAGCCGGGTGGGCGCCATCACCGACAACCGCATGGCCCGCTGGATCGACGCCTTCGCCGGTGCGACCCCCTTCCTCGCCAAGGCGATCGAATACTCGCCGGCCTTCACGGCGCTCGACGCGACCTCGCGGATGATGTCGCCCTACATCTATGGCCCGCTGATCCGGAACCCGCTGGAGAGCATCGTGCGCGAGTTCGAATACGACGCGGTCTGCGACAGCCACGGCCCGCGCCTGCATATCTGCGCGACCAACGTGCGGACCGGTAAGATCAAGGTCTTCACGGGCGAGGAGATCGGCCCCGAGGCGATCCTGGCCTCGGCCTGTCTGCCGACGCTGTTCCAGGCGGTCGAGATCGACGGGGAGGCCTACTGGGACGGCGGATATACCGGCAACCCGGCGCTCTTTCCGCTTTTTGCCCGGGATCTGCCGGACGACATCGTGGTGGTGAACATCAACCCCATCGAGCGGACCGAACTGCCGACCGATCCGCAGAAGATCCAGAACCGGATCAACGAGATCAGCTTCAACTCGTCGCTTCTGCGCGAGATGCGCGCCATCGCCTTCGTCCAGCGGCTGATCGCCGAGGGCACGGTGGCCGAGGGGCAGATGAAAAGGGTGCTGGTCCACATGATCGCCGACGACGGGCTGATGAACGAGCTCAGCGTCGCGACCAAGCTGGTTCCGACGCCCATCGTGCTGGCGCGGCTGAAATCGGCGGGGCGGGATGC
>JAMWZF010000018.1 GCA_024304875.1 Paracoccaceae bacterium | reverse complement strand
GTTGTGGGGGCCGGACTGGCCGGCCTCGTGGCGGCACGCGAGGCCGTGCTGCGCGGCCGCAGGGTGGTGCTGCTGGACCAGGAGGGGCGGCAGTCCCTCGGCGGGCAGGCCTTCTGGTCCCTCGGCGGCCTCTTCATGGTGAACACGCCCGAGCAGCGGCGCATGGGCATCCGCGATTCGGCCGACCTGGCCCTGTCGGACTGGATGGGGTCGGCCGGCTTCGACCGGCAAGAGGACGCCCATCCGCGCGCCTGGGCCGAGGGGTTCGTGGATTTCGCCGCCGGTCCGATGCGGGAATGGCTCGCGAACCTCGGGATGGCCTGGTTTCCCGTCGTCGGCTGGGCCGAGCGGGGCGGCGGCCTCGCGGACGGACACGGCAATTCGGTGCCCCGGTTCCATGTCACCTGGGGCGCCGGCTGCGGCGTGGTGGAGCCCTTCGCGCTTTGGGCCGCGGAGCGGGAGGGGACGGGGTTCGAGATGCTGTTCCGCCACCGAGTCACCGGGCTGGAGGTCACCGACGGCCGGGTGACCGGCGTCACCGGCGAGGTGCTGGCCGGGGACGAGGCCCGCCGGGGCGCCGCGACCTCCCGGGCCGTCACCGGCGACTTTCGCATCGAGGCCGAGGCGGTGGTCGTCGCGAGTGGCGGCAACTTGGACCTCGTCCGCCGCAACTGGCCGGTGGACCGCCTGGGTCCGGTGCCGGAGCGGATGGTCTGCGGCGTGCCGGCCTACGTCGATGGGCAGATGGCCGAGATCGCCAAGGGCGCCGGCGCGGCGGCGATCGGCGAGGACCGCATGTGGCACTACTGCGAGGGCCTGCAGAACTGGGACCCGATCTGGCCGAACCACGGCATCCGCATCCTGCCCGGCCCCTCGTCCCTCTGGTTCGATGCCAGGGGCAGTCGGATGGAGGCCCCCTGCCTTCCGGGTTTCGACACGCTGGCCACCCTGCGGCGCATCCTCAGCACCGGGGCGGATCACAGCTGGTTCGTGCTGACCCAGACGATCATCGAGAAGGAATTCGCCCTGTCGGGGTCCGAGCAGAATCCCGACCTCGTCTCGGGCCGATGGGCGCAGGTCCTGCGTGAGCGTCTGTCGAAGGGGGCGACCGGGGCCGTGGAGGCCTTCAAGACCAAAGGCGAGGATTTCGTGGTGGCGGCCACGCTGGAGGAGCTGGTGGCCGGAATGAACCGGCTGGAGCCGGACTGGCAGGTGGAGCCGGCGCACCTGCGGGCACAGATCGCGGCGCGGGACGCCCAGATCGCCAACCCCTTCGCCAAGGATGCGCAGGTCGTCGCGATCCGGGGGGCGCGGGCCTATCGCGGCGACCGGCTGATCCGGACGGCGAAGCCCCACGCGATCCTCGACCCCGCCCACGGCCCGCTGATCGCGGTGCGTTTGAACATCCTGACGCGCAAGTCGCTGGGCGGGCTGCATACCGACATGGAGGGCCGGGTGCTGCGCCCGGACGGGACGGTGTTCAAGGGGCTTTTCGCGGCCGGAGAGGCGGCAGGATTCGGAGGAGGCGGATATCATGGCTACAATGCGCTGGAGGGCACCTTCCTGGGCGGCTGCCTCCATTCGGGGCGGATCGCGGGGCGACATGTCTGAGCCCGCCGACGCCGCCCGCCGCCGTGCCGTGCCGCCGGTGCTGGTCTATCCGCCGGACAGCCTGCCGCCCGCGCCTCTGGCTGCCTACCGCGATGCCCTCGCAGGGGCGGAGCGGACGGGGACGGTCACGGTCCCGCCGCGCGATGCGGCTTGCGTCGAGGTGCCGTCCGGGGCCTTCCTGCGCATCCTGAGCGTGGAGGGGCCGCAGGTCGGGGACCTGAACCTGTTCCGCCTCGGCGATCTGGCGGAGCGGTTCTTTTCCGGCAAGACCCGGGCGCTGCACGGCACCCACGTCGGGGTCGGCGACCGGCTCTGGTCCTGCTTCCCCTATCTCCGCCCCTTGGCCACGATCGTGGAGGACACCCTCGGCTGGTACGGCACCGATGCCGACGGCGGGCGGGTGCACGACGTGATCGGCACGCGCTGCGATCCCTACACCGGGCGGCTCCTGTCGGGGACCGACTATCACCACTGCTGCCATTCCAACCTGACGCGGGCCCTGGCCGCACGGACCGGCCTGACCCTCGCGGAAGCGGAGGGGCATGTGCATGACGTCCTGAACCTGTTCATGTGCACCGGCTTCGATGCCGAGGGCCGGTACTTCATGAAGGCCTCGCCCGTGCGGCCGGGGGACTACATGACATTCCTCGCCGAGCAGCCGCTGCTGGCGGTGCTGTCCACTTGCCCGGGGGGCGACTGCGGTGCGGGCCATTCGTCGGACGCGGCGGCGTGCCATCCTCTGGTGATGGAGGTCTGGGAGGGGGCGGCGCCCGACGGCTGGGCCGAACCGGCGCCGAGCGCCTACGACCGCAGCCACGGGCTATAGGGCGACCGCCTCAGGCGAAGGCGGCGCGCAGGGCGATCTCCACCATGTCGCCGAAGCTGCGCTCGCGGTCCTGCGCGGGCAGGGCCTCGCCGGTCTTGAGGTGGTCGGACACCGTCAGCACCGCCAGCGCCCGGACCTTGTGGCGCGCGGCGAGGATATAGAGCTCCGCCGCCTCCATCTCGACCCCGAGGATGCCATGGCGCTCCATCTGCTCGTTCAGGTCGGGGCGCTCGTCGTAGAAGACATCCGAGGAATAGATCCCGCCGACGTGGGTCGGCACGCCGAGGTCCTGCGCCGCGGCATGGGCGGCCGAGAGCAGGCCCCAGTCCGCGCAGGGGGCGAAATTGAGTTCGCGGAAGATGCCTCGCGACGGGGTCGACAGGGTCGAGGATGTCATCGCCAGGATCACGTCCCGCACCTTGACCGCGTCCTGCATCCCCCCGCAGGAGCCGATGCGAACAAGCGTTCTTGCCCCGTAATCGCGGATCAATTCGTTGGCGTAGATGGAAAGGGAGGGCATTCCCATGCCGCTCCCCTGAATGGTGACGGGGTGCCCGTTCCAGGTGCCGGTAAAGCCCAGCATGCCCCTGACCTCGTTCACGCATTCGGCGTTCTCGAGGAAGGTTTCCGCGGCCCATTTCGCTCGATAGGGATCGCCGGGCATCAGCACCGTTTCGGCGATTTGCCCGGGCTTTGCCCCGATATGGACGGTCATGGACTCAGATGGCCATGGTTTCGATATCGACGCCCTTGTCCTGGGCGGCCTTGATCCATTCGGGACGGCGGCCCTTTCCGGTCCAGGTCTGGTCGGGGTTTTCGGGATTGCGGTACTTCGGCGGATTGACCGACTTTCCGGACTTGGCGGTGCCCCGTTTCGCCCGGGTTTTCGGGGCGGCGGTGCTGCCCGTCAATTCGCCAAGGGAAAAACCGTGCGCTTTCGCGGCCTTCTCGGCTGCCTCGAGAGCGGCCTTCTTGTCCTGGTTCGCCAGTTTCTCGAGCTGCTTGTCGACCTGATCGCGCAGTTTCTCGAGTTCCTTGCGGCTCATGGATTTAACATCAATTGCCATGTCTTCGGTGTCCTTTTCGGAGTTCGGCACTTTTGCAGAAACTGGTCCCAACAATGAACTCCGCATAATCAGAAAACCCGAAGCGCGCAATTGCCCTTTTGGTCAGGTCGGTTTCAGCAGGGGAAATGATCCAAAAGTCGCTTATTCCGCAGCGGCCGGCGCCGCATCGGCGAGGGTCACGATATCGGCCATGATGCGATTGAGCTCGAAATCCTTGGGCGAATAGACTTCTGCGATACCCATCTCCCGCAGCCGTTCGGCGTCCGCCTGGGGAATGATCCCGCCCGCGACCACCGGAATGTGCGCCAATCCGGCGGCGCGCAGTCCCGCCATCACGTCCGACACCAGCGCGACATGGCTGCCAGAGAGGATCGACAGGCCGATGACATGGGGTGCCTCGCGTCCTGCGGCGGCGACGATCTCGTCCGGGGTGAGGCGGATGCCCTCGTAGGCGATTTCCATGCCGCAGTCCCGGGCGCGGGCGGCGATCTGCTCGGCGCCGTTGGAATGGCCGTCGAGGCCGGGCTTGGCCATCAGGAAGGTCAGCCGCCTGCCCAGCCGGGCCGAGACGGCGTCGACCCGCGCGCGCAGATCGTCCAGTCCCTCGGTCCGGTTGGACGGATGGCGCGACACGCCCGTCGGCCCGCGGTACTGGCCGAAGGCGGCGCGGATCTCCTCCGCCCATTCGCCGGTCGTCACCCCCGCCTTCGCGCAGGCGATCGAGGCTGGCATGACGTTCGCGCCGCCGAGGGCGGCCTGCCGCAGCTCTCCCAGAGCGCGGGAGACGGCGGCCTCGTCCCGGCCGGCTTTCCATGCGGCGAGTCGCGCCAGCTGATCCGCCTCGGCCTCGGGATCGGACACCATGATCGCGTCGTCCCCCGCCGTGAGGGGGGAGGGTTCGCCGTTCTGGTACCTGTTCACGCCGACGACCACCGTCTCTCCCGCCTCGATGGCGGCGATGCGGGCCGCGTTCGACTCGACCAGCCGCGATTTCATGTATTCGATCGCGCCGACGGCCCCGCCCATGGCGTCGATCTGGGCGAGTTCGGCCCGCGCCTCCTTCTTCAGCGCCTCGACCCGGGCCGTCACCACCGGGTTGCCGTCGAAGAGGTCGCCGTATTCCAGAAGGTCGGTCTCGAATGCCAGCACCTGTTGCAGGCGCAGGGACCATTGCTGGTCCCAGGGCCGCGGCAGCCCCAGCGCCTCGTTCCAGGCGGGCAATTGCACGGCGCGGGCGCGGGCGTTCTTCGACAGGGTGACGGCAAGCGTCTCGAGCAGGATGCGGTAGACGTTGTTCTCGGGCTGCTGCTCGGTCAGGCCGAGGGAATTGACCTGCACGCCATAGCGGAACCGCCGGTATTTCGGGTCCTGCACGCCGTAGCGCGTCTCGCAGATTTCGTCCCAGAGCTCGACGAAGGCGCGCATCTTGCACATCTCGGTCACGAAACGGATGCCCGCGTTCACGAAGAAGCTGATCCGGCCGACCATTTCGGGGAAGTCGGCGGCGTCCACCTTGCCGCGCAGATCGTCCAGCACCGCGCAGGCGGTGGCGAGGGCGAAGGCGAGCTCCTCCTCCGGCGTCGCCCCGGCCTCCTGCAGGTGGTAGGAACAGACGTTCATCGGGTTCCATTTGGGCAGATGTTCCCGCGTGTAGGCGGCGACGTCGGTGATCATCCTCAAGGACGGCTCGGGCGGGCAGATGTAAGTCCCGCGGCTGAGGTATTCCTTGATGATGTCGTTCTGGACGGTGCCCTGGAGGGCGGCCACATCGGCGCCCTGTTCCTCGGCCACCGCGATGTAGAGCGCCAGCAGCCAGGGGGCGGTGGCGTTGATCGTCATCGAGGTGTTCATCTGGTCGAGCGGGATCCGGTCGAACAGCGCGGCCATGTCGCCGAGGTGGCAGACGGGCACCCCGACCTTGCCCACTTCGCCCCGGGCGAGGACATGGTCGCTGTCGTAGCCGGTCTGTGTCGGCAGGTCGAAGGCGACCGAAAGGCCGGTCTGCCCCTTCGCGAGGTTGCCGCGATAGAGCGCGTTGGAGGCCGCCGCCGTCGAATGGCCGGCGTAGGTGCGGAACAGCCAGGGGCGGTCCCGCTCCGGGGTTTGATCGTCCTGCGGCATGGGGCCACCTCGACTGCGCAACATTATTACTCAGTCAGATGAACTAGGGACATTTCGTGTCCCTGTCAATTCGCTGCGGTGCGGCGCCCGCGTCAGACTTCCGCGATGACCTGCCGCCGGGCCATGAGGGTGAAGACCGCCGTGCCGCCCAACACGTTGCCGGCCAAGGCAGGCAGGATGAACCCGAAGACCCCGGCGCCGAGGCCGATGTCGCCGTTCACGACGAGGGTGAAAATCTCGACCGCGCCGGCGATGACGTGGGTAAAGCCGCCGAGGGCGATGAGATAGGTGAAGAGAAGGATCACCCAGAAGGCGGCCGCACCTGCGGTCGGCAGCATCCAGACGATGGCGGCGATCAGGATGCCCGCGGGAATGCCCCGGATCAGGGTCTCGAGCGGCGGGATCTCGGCGACATGGGCCGAGATGTCGAGGATCGCGGCCAGATGGTCGGGCCGGACCGCGCCGGCCCAGACCATGACCATGGCGGCGATCAGCGCCCCGATCATGTTGGCCGCAAAGACGATGGACCAGAGCCGGACGACCTGCGGCCCGCAGCGGCGGGGGTTGTCGGTCATCGGCAGGATCGTGGTGATCGTGTTCTCGGTGAACAGCTGCATCCGTCCGAGGATCACGAGCAGGAAGCCGAAGCTGTAGCCGATGCATTCGATCAGCGGGCGCCAGGGCTGGTCGGGCATGTGGGCGCGGAAGATGCCCATGGCGATGGGCGAAAAGGCGATGAGGATGCCCGCCGCGATCCCGGACCAGATCAGCGAGGTCGTCGGCCTGCGAAGTTCCTCCTCGCCGTCGCGCTTGATCACCTCGAAGATCTGCGCCGAGGTCAGGCGAAGCGCCTCGGTGATGGCGGTTTCCTGATTTTTCTCGGCTTCCTTGGCTCTGAGATAATCGCTTTTTGGCATCCGGTCGGTTCCTTTCGGGGCCAGTGCTATACGGCCACAGCGACGGCCCGGATCTATCCGGGATTTACCGCCCCGATCCGACCTGCCACGTTGCAATCATGTTGCAAACGGTTGAACTGCCGGTTTGGTTGCTCGTCCTGATCGTGCTCTTCGCCGCGATCACGGTGGCGAGCCATTTCCTGTTCCCCTCCGTCCGGTGGTTCTTTCGCAAGCGGGCCGAGCGGGTGGTGGCCCGGGTCAACAAGCGGCTGGCCCGCCCGATCGAGCCGTTCAAGCTTGCCCGGCGGTTCGACACGATCCAGCGCCTGAAGTACGACCCGCAGGTGATCGAGGCGGTGCAGGACCACGCCCGCGCCGAGGGCATCCCGCAGCAGGTGGCCGCCGAACAGGCCGAACGCTACGCGCGCGAGATCGTCCCGTCGTTTTCCGCGACGGCCTACTTCGGCTTCGGCATCCGCGTCGCCCGCTGGCTGGCCCGGTCGGTCTACCGCATCCGGGTCGGCGACTTCGACCGTGCCCGGTTCGAGGAGGTCAGCCCCGACGCCACGGTCGTCTTCGTGATGAACCACCGGTCGAACATGGACTACGTGCTGGTGACCTACCTCGTCAGCCAGGCGTCGACCCTGTCCTACGCGGTGGGCGAATGGGCCCGCATCTGGCCGATGTCGTGGATCATCCGGATGATGGGCGCCTACTTCATCCGCCGCCGGTCGCGCGGCCTGCTCTATCGACGGGTCCTTGCCCGCTACGTCCAGATCGCGACCGAGAACGGGGTCAGCCAGGCCCTCTTCCCTGAAGGCGGCCTCAGCCTCGACGGGCGCATCGCGCCGCCCAAGCTCGGCCTGCTCAGCTACATCGCGAGCAGCGTCGATACTTCCCGGCGCGATGTCGTCTTCGTGCCCGTCGCGCTGAACTACGACCGCGTGCTGGAAGATCGCATCCTGATCGAGGCGGCGGCCTCGGGCGAGCGGCGCTTCCGCGCGCCGCTCCCGCAGATCGGCTGGAACCTGATGCGGCATATCTGGACGCGCCTGCGGGGCCGGTTCGACACCTTCGGCGAGGGCGTCGTCAGCTTCGGCCGGCCGCTGGCCCTGTCGGAGTTCGCCGCCGGGCGTGAGGGCGATCTGGCCGAGGCGCTGGCGACGGAACTGATGGCGCGGATCGCCGCCACGGTGCCGGTCGTGCCGGTGCCGCTGGTCGCCACGGCCGTCCTGCAAGGCGCGCGTGGTCATGCCATTCTGCCCGCCGTCGAGGAACTGATCGCAGCCGCCCGTGCGGCCGGCGCGCCGGTCCCGGACCGGACTGCCGAGGACGTGGTGACAGAGGCGCGGGCGAGGCTCCTGCGGCGCGGCCTTGTCGAAAGTGACGGCACCCCGGTGTCGGGTCAGGAGGTCGTGCTGGAATTCTACGCCGCCTCGATCGCCCATCATCTGCCAAGTAACTGACTTGGCGTAAGACTTTTTCCCTCGTAACGTATCTTCACGTTGTCGTGAATCTCACGGCGCGCAAAGGAAGATTTCAAGAAAAGGGATGGGTAACCCATGTACATGAAGTCAATCGCGGTCGCGGCCGCTCTCGCCATGCTGTCGGGCTGCGTCGAGGAAACCACGACCACCGCCGTGGTGATGGCCAACCGGAACGTTCTGATCGTCAACCAGTCGGGCAGTACGGTGTACCGCTTCTACGGCTCCAACTCGACCCGGTCGAGCTGGGAGGAGGACATCCTTGGCGCCAACGTCCTGCCCAACGGCAGCTCGGTCAATATCGATTTCAACGACGGGTCGAACGTGTGCAGCTTTGATTTCAAGATCGAGCTGACCTCCGGCCGCATCATCGAGGATTACAACGTGAACGTTTGCCGGATCTCCACCTACACGATCCGCTAGCGGACCGACCGTCGCGCGCGCCTCGCCCGGCCATCCAGCCCGGGCGAGGCTCCGTGAGGTAACAAGAAGCCGGGCCGGTTGCTGCGATGCGGAAGAAATAAAATTCCAAAACAGCAGTCGCCTCGGTTGCAATATTACTTCGCCGATTATATCCCATCCGAGGACGTGCCGATTCTGCGGCGCGGCAGCGGGGGTGTGAACCCCCCGTCGGCAAGGGATGAAACGAGATGGCGGAGGCAGAGATGGCCCTGGATCAGAAGGCTGACGGCGCGTCCTACGCGGCGCCCCAGAAGGACCTCTACGAGATGGGGGAGATCCCCCCGATGGGCCACGTGCCGCAGCAGATGTACGCCTGGACCATCCGGCGCGAGCGGCAGGGCGAACCCGACAGGGCCTTCGAGGTCGAGGTGGTCGATACGCCGAAGATCGACAGCAACGAGGTGCTGGTCCTCGTGATGGCCGCCGGGGTGAACTACAACGGCGTCTGGGCCGGCCTCGGCAAGCCGATCAGCATGTTCGACGTCCACAAGGCCGATTACCACATCGCCGGCTCCGACGCCTCGGGCATCGTCTGGGCCGTGGGCGACAAGGTGAAGCGCTGGAAGGTGGGCGACGAGGTCGTCATCCACTGCAACCAGGACGACGGCGACGACGAGGAGTGCAACGGCGGCGATCCGATGTATTCCCCCTCCCAGCGGATCTGGGGGTACGAGACGCCGGACGGCTCCTTCGCCCAGTTCACCCGGGTCCAGGCCCAGCAGCTGATGCCCCGGCCCAAGCACCTGACCTGGGAGGAAAGCGCCTGCTACACCCTGACCCTCGCCACCGCCTACCGGATGCTGTTCGGGCACGAACCGCACGACCTCAAGCCCGGTCAGAACGTGCTGGTCTGGGGCGCGTCGGGGGGGCTCGGCTCCTACGCGATCCAGCTGATCAATACCGCGGGCGCCAACGCCATCGGGGTGATCTCGGACGAGGACAAGCGCGACTTCGTCATGGGCCTCGGCGCGAAGGGCGTCATCAACCGGCGCGATTTCGACTGCTGGGGCCAGCTGCCCGAGGTGAACACCCCGGAATACGCGACGTGGTTCGCCGAGGCGCGCAAGTTCGGCAAGGCGATCTGGGACATCACCGGCAAGGGCGTGAACGTCGACATGGTGTTCGAGCATCCGGGCGAGGCGACCTTCCCGGTCTCGACCTTCGTGGTGAAGAAGGGCGGGATGGTCGTGATCTGCGCCGGCACGACCGGGTTCAACTGCACCTTCGACGTCCGCTACATGTGGATGCACCAGAAGCGCCTGCAGGGCTCGCACTTCGCCCATCTCAAGCAGGCCTCGGCGGCGAACAAGCTGATGCTGGAACGGCGGCTAGATCCCTGCATGTCCGAGGTCTTTGCCTGGGCCGACCTGCCGCAGGCGCACATGAAGATGCGCCGGAACGAGCACAAGCCGGGGAACATGGCGATCCTCGTGCAGTCGCCGCGGACCGGCCTGCGGACACTCGAGGACGTACTTCACGGGTGACAGGATAGACGTCCCGGAATACAACCAGGGCGCGAGTCGGTGACGGCTCGCGCCCCCGCCATTTCTGGGGGGCAAGAAACCGCGAATATCCTCTTGGCAACGCCTTGTGTTACTTTGAGTTGTTAACCCTTCGTTAACCCAACTCTAAGAGGATTCTCATGGGACATGACTGGATACTGAGCGTTCTGTCGGACCTGAAGACCTATGCGGAGCAGAACGGGTTGCCGTCTCTCGCCGGTCAGTTGACCGATACCGCCGTGGTCGCCAGGGCCGAGATCGCCGGACAGTCCGACGGGGGATACGGGGTGACGAATGGTGATGACAGACGGGCTCGACGGACTTCTGGCGAGGTTGGAGTCGGCTGACAGGTTAGACCAGCTTCAGGACATCGTGGCAAACCTGAGGGATCATTACGGGGTCTCACACGCAATCTACCACTGGGTCAGCGCGGACGGTCAGCAGTATGGCTGCGGCACCTACAGCCGCGAATGGTGCATCCGCTACGTCGTCGAGGACTACCTGCGCGTCGATCCGGTCGTGCTCGGCTGCTTTCAGCGCTTTCATCCGGTCGACTGGAAGGCGCTCGACTGGTCCTCCAAGGCGGCGAGGACCTTTCTGGCCGATGCGGAAGCGCATGGCGTGGGCAACCAGGGCTTTTCCGTGCCGGTCCGCGGGCCCGGCGGGCAGTTCGCCCTGTTCTCGGTCAGCCACGCCTGCGAGGACGACGAGTGGATGGCCTTCACCGAGGCGAACCAGCGGGATCTCATCCTGATCGCCCACTATTTCAACCAGCAGGCGCTCCAGCTGGCACGCGGCAGGGCGCCGGAACCGGCCAAGCCCCTGTCGCCGCGCGAAGGGGATGCGCTGACCTTTCTCGCGATGGGATACGGGCGCGGGCAGGTGGCCGAGATGCTGAAGATCTCGGAACATACCCTGCGCGCCTATATCGAGAGTGCCCGGTTCAAGCTGGGGGCGATGAACACGATCCACGCCGTCGCGAAGGCCCTGGCCGACGGCCGGATCGTGGTCGGCGGCGCCCGGCGCGAGGCCATCGGAGCCTGGCCGGGCCTCGACCCCGCCGACGTCGAGCCCGATGCCAAGGACAAGAGCGCCCGCCGGGCGACGGCTGCCAACTGAGGCCCGGCCGTAAACCTTTCAACAAGGGTGACTCGGTCCGCACAGAGACCGTTAACCACCGACCGCTCACCTTGCCCGCACCTCGACAGCGGCAAGGAGAGCGGCGATGCTGCGCTACATCTACTCGGACGAGCTTCATACATTCCCCCGGCTGGCGGACACGATGTTCCGCGACCGGGCGGAGCAGTTCGCCACGCGCCTCGGATGGGCCGTCACGGTCGATGACCAGGGGCATGAACGGGATGCCTACGACGATCTGAATCCTCTCTACGTGATCTGGCAGAAGACCGACGGCACCCACGGCGGGTCCATGAGGTTTCTGCCGACGACGGGCCGTACCATGGTGAACGACCATTTCGTGGCCCTGACGGAGGGGGTCGAGATCCGGTCACCGCTGATCTGGGAGTGTACCCGGTTCTGCCTGGCTCGCGGGGCCGAGGCCCGGGTGGCCGGCGCGCTGATGGTGGCCTGCGGCGACATCATGCGCGGCTTTTCCCTCACCCACCTTGTGGGTGTCTTCGACGCCCGCATGGTCCGGATCTACAAGCGGATCGGGGCCGAGCCCGATGTCCTGGGCAGCGCTGGCGACGGCCGCGACCGCGTCAGCGTGGGATTGTGGAGCTATGCGGCGGCGAACCGCGACAAGGTCTATGCGCGGGCCGACCTCGACCCCATCGTCGCGGACGCCTGGTTCGCTGCCGCGTTCGGCCGGCCGGTGGTGGCCGAGGAGCGCAAATGCGCCTGACGCGAGAGCCCGGTTCCGACCCGGCGCGGAGGGTCTCGCCTGATCTTCCCGTTCCCTCTCCCGCCCGTCCGCTCTAGGGTCCGGCCATGACCGGAACAGCGCTGACATTCTCCGACGATCAGGCAGACGCCTGGGACCGCATCGCCGAGGTCCTGAAGACCCAGGGCGTCGACATCGAGGACGAGGCGCTGACCCCGCCGGACGAGGGGGAGGGCGCCGTGCTGGCCGTCATCGGCAAGGCCGGCTCGGGCAAGACGCTTCTGCTGGCCGAGCTCTACAAGGCACTGCGCGCCGCGGGCGTCCGGATCGTTTCGGGCGACTGGGAAGGCAAGGGCAACGCCGACCGGCGCACCCTTGCCATCCTTGCCCCCACCAACAAGGCCGCCTCGGTCCTGCGCAACCGCGGCGTTCCGGCCACCACGATCCATCGCATCCTCTACACTCCCGTCTATGACCCGGAATACGAAAAGCTGGCCGAATGGCTGGCCGAGGGCGGCGAGCGTCCGAACGTCGAGGGGCTGACCGAGGCTGCGATGGACCGCGCACAGGAGGTCTTTGCCCGCACCACCTCGGTCCCCGCGGCGCTGGCCTCGGCGGGACTGCGGGGCAGCGATTTCATCACCGGGTGGAAACGGCGGGACGATCCGCTCGACATCGGCTTCGTGGACGAAAGCTCGATGCTGGACGAAAAGCAGTTCGGCGACCTGAAGGAGATCTTCCCGACCCTGCTGCTGTTCGGCGATCCGGCCCAGCTGCCCCCGGTGCAGAACACCACCGACGGCATGGTCTTCGACACCCTGCCCAAGGCGCGGCGGCTGGAACTGACCCGCGTCCACCGGCAGACCGCCGACAACCCGATCCTCGACCTCGCCCATGCCCTCGCCGACCCCGAGGTCGATTTCTACCGCTTCGAGAAGCTGGTGCAGGAGGCCGCGGCGCAGGACGACCGGGTGGTCTGGTCCGGCCGGGTCGAGGCGGACCTGATGGCGCGCTCCCCCGTCCTCGTCTGGCGCAACGCGACCCGCATCCGCCTGATCCAGGCCTTTCGCGGCGCCTACGACGCGCCGGAGGCGGCCCTGCTGGAAGGCGAGCCGCTGATCTGCGACGGGATCGAGCTGCCGCTGAAGCACCGCAAGAAGCGGCTCGACCTCGAGGCGCGGGGGCTCATCAAGGGGGCGCAGGTCGTCTACCTCGGCCCCGGCAAGCGGGCCGGCTTCTCGCGCCTGCACGTCATCGGGGCCGAGGACCCGCGGATCAGCGCCGCCTCCATCGTCAAGATCGAGAGGGACGGCGAGGACGAGCCCTTCATGCCCTTCACCGCGCGGATGGGCGCGACTTTCCTGCACGGCGCGGCGGTGACGATCCACAAGGCGCAGGGGTCGCAGTGGGAGGAGGTGCAGGTCTTCGCCCCGGACATCGAGATCGCCGCCCGCATGGGCCGTGTGGAGGCTGGCCAGCCGCTGTGGAAGCGCCTGGCCTACGTCGCGATCACCCGGGCAGAGCGGCGTCTGCACTGGGTGGTGCGCGCCCGTCTGGCCAAGCCGACGGGGCCGCTGCGGATCGACGACCTGAGCGCGCCGCCCGCGCCCCTGACCCTGGAGGAGGAAGAGACGTGAAGACAGTGATCGTTACCGGAGCGAGCAGCGGGATCGGACGGGCCACGGCCGAGGCCTTCCTCGCCGCAGGCTGGCGCGTCGGCCTTGCCGCCCGACGGCAGGCAGAGCTGGAGGCGGTGGCGGCGGATCACGCCGGGGCTTATGTGATGCCGCTCGACGTCACCGATGCCGAGGCGGTGGACGGGGCCTTCGCGAGGTTCGCTGAAGAGGCCGGCCGTCTCGACTGCCTGTTCAACAACGCCGGCATCTTCCTGCCCGCCGCGCCGATCGACCGGATCGATCCCGCCGACTGGCGCCGGGCGGTGGAGGTGAACCTGACCGGCATGTTCCTTTGCGCCCGCGCTGCCTTTGGCCTGATGCGAGGGCAGGGCAACGGACGGATCATCAACAACGGGTCGATCTCGGCCCATGTGCCGCGTCCCGGCGCCGCATCCTACACGGCGACCAAGCACGCGATCACCGGCCTGACCAAGCAGATCGCCCTCGACGGGCGGGACATCGGGATCAATTGCGGCCAGATCGACATCGGCAATGCCGAGACCGAGATGGTCGCCAACCTGGTCCGCGACGCCAAGGCCAGGGGCGAGGAACCGCCGGCGACGATGGACGTGGCGCACGTCGCCGACGCGGTGCTGCGGATGGCCGAGCTGCCGCCGACGGCGAATGTCCTGTTCCAGACGATCATGGCGCCGGGAATGCCCTTCGTCGGGCGGGGATAAGTGGCGCATCGTTCATACGCATGCTATATGCGTATGACGAAGGAGCTTGATCCATGCGCGACAAGGTGAACATGACCATCGACGCCGAGCTGAAGGCCGAGGCGAAGGCGCTGGGCATCAACATGTCCAAGGTGGCCGAGGAGGCGATCCGCCAGGCCGCCAAGGTGGAGCGTAACCGCCGCTGGCGGGAGGAGAACCGCGAGGCCCTCGAGGCCTACGCGCGAGAGGTCGAGGAGAATGGCCCGACGCTGGCGAAGTACCGGACGTTCTGATCCTTGACCCAGTTCGACGTTCATAGGCTCGGCGACGGTATTCTCGTGGTCGACCTGCAAAGCGACCTGATCGGTCTTGACCGGTCCCGCGTGGTCGCCCCGATGCGGTCCGATCGAGCCGACATCGCGCTGCCTCGGCTGACCCCGAGGATCGAGATCGACGGGCGTAGCTACAGCATTTGGATGCAGGAGATGGCGATGGTCCCTGCCTCCGCCCTCGGCCCGGTGGTGGGCACTGCCTTGCCATGGCAAGACGAGATCAAGGAGGCGATCGACGTGCTGTTCCGCGGGTTCTGACGGTTACCGCCGCAGCGCCTGGAACGCCGCCGAGGCGCCCCAGCCGGCGGCGACGGCGATGACCAGCGACAACAGGCCGTAGATCAGCGCATGGCTCTTGGAGAGGTCGAAGAGCCAGCGTTCCAGCCCGACCTTGTTCACCGCGATCTGCGTGACGTAGACGTCCACGACGCGGCCCCCGCGCGTGAGGAAGATGCGGGTCGCATATTGCCCCTCGACCAGATTGGCGGGCAGGCGGACCGAGGCCTGGAACAGCGTCTCTTCGGAGAGGTCCACAGCCCCCTCGTCGCGTCGGTAGAGCCCCGCCTCGGTGCGGATGCGGATCAGGGCGTCGGTGAAGCTTTCGGAATCGGGGATGAAGGCGGGGGCGCCGACGGACCGGATCGCGCGCGGGATCGACACCCGGTGGCGCAGGTCCTCGACCGCGCTGAGGACCTCGTCGAAGGGGCCGGTGGTGGCGACGGCGTAGAACGACGGGGCAAGGTCCACCTCGACCGCATCGGTGTTGACCCAGATGCCCGCGACCCGCGCCTTGCGCCGGACGGTGACGGGGACCGAGGGGCCGGCGACGGTGACGACGACTTCCAGGGGGTTGCCCGCGGGCGCGGGCTCCTCGCGCTTGATGGCGCCGAAGATCAGGATCTCGTCCCCGTCGAAGGTGGTCGAGATCGACACCTCGTCGCGGCTGAGGCCGAGGACGACTTCCTCGGCCGCCGCGAGACCGGGCAGGAGCAGGAGGAGGCAGAGCAGCCGGATCATTCCCGCGCCTCCGCGATGGAGTAGAGCTCGCTGGGTTCGATCAGCAGGTCGAGCGCCAGTTTGCCGCCGACGGCCAAGACCATGACCGCCAGCGCGATGCGCAGCTGTTCGGCGCGCAGGCGGCTGCCGATCCGGGTGCCGATCTGCGCCCCGATGACGCCGCCGATCAGCAGGAGCACCGCGAGGATCAGGTCCACCGTCTGGTTCGCGGTGGCGTGCAGGAGCGTGGTGAAGGCGGCGACGAAGATGATCTGGAACAGGGAGGTCCCCACGACCACCTTGGTCGGCATGCCGAGGAGGTAGATCATCGCGGGCACCATGATGAAGCCGCCGCCGACCCCCATGATGGCCGAGAGGATGCCGACGAGCATCCCCACCAGGATCGGCGGGATGACGGATATGTAGAGGCCCGAGACCCGGAACTTCACCTTGAGCGGCAGGTTGTGGACCCAGTTGTGCCGCTTGCGGGGCGGCAGGGCGCCGGGGCCGAGGCGGGCGCGGCGGATGGCGCGGAGGCTTTCGATCAGCATGAGCGTGCCGACGATGCCGAGGAAGACGACGTAGCAGAGCTCGACCAGCAGATCGACCTGGCCGAGGGACCGCAGGATCGTGAAGATATAGACGCCGAATGCGGAACCCATGAGCCCGCCTGCGAGCAGGACGGCGCCCATCCGGAAATCCACCGTCCGCCGCTTGACGTGGGCGAGGACGCCCGACAGCGAGGAGGCGACGATCTGGTTGCCTTGCGTGCCCACCGCCACGGCGGGCGGGATGCCGACGAAGAACAGGAGCGGCGTGAGGAGGAACCCGCCGCCGACCCCGAACATCCCCGAGAGCACCCCCACGATCCCGCCCAGTCCCAGGAGGAGGAAGGCGTTCACCGACATCTCGGCGATCGGAAGGTAGATCTGCAACGTCAGGGCCTCCGGAGTGCAGCCATCCCTAACAACCACCTAATTCCGGTCGGGGCCAGCCCCACGGGGCCTTAGAATTCAGACAGGAACCGCCGAAGCACAGTTTCGAGCTTGGCCGCGCCGAGGGGGGCCATTTCCTTGGTGTGCGAATGGCTGATCTTCTCGTCCGACATGCCCGCGGCCATGTTGGTTATCGTCGAGATCGCGGCGCAGCGCAGGCCGAGGAATCGGCTGAGGATCACCTCGGGCACCGTCGACATGCCGACCGCGTCCGCGCCCAGCATCCGGATCGCCCGGATCTCGGCCGGGGTCTCGAAGGAGGGGCCGGAATACCAGGCGTAGATGCCCTGGTGCATCTCGGTTTTCGTCGCCTTGGCTGCCGCCAGCAGCGCGGCTCTCAGGTCCGGGTCGTAGGCGTCCATCATCGGCACGAACCGGGCGTCGGTCGGCTCGCCGATCAGGGGGTTCAGGCCCGAGAAGTTGATGTGGTCGGTCAGGCACATGATCGAGCCGGTCTTCATCTCGGGCACCATCGACCCGGCGGCATTGGTGGCGATCAGGGCCTCGGCGCCGAGGTCTTTCAAAACCTCCAGGGGCAGCCGCATGGCGTCGGGTTTCCCGTGTTCGTAGTAGTGCGACCGCCCGCCAAGGACGGCGACCCGCACCCCTTCGAGGTCGCCGATCACGAGGTTCGGGTTGTGTCCCGAGACGCCCGCGTGGGGAAAACCGGGGAGGTCGGTGTAGGGGATCGCCACCCCGTCCACCGCCTCGGCAAGGTGCCCGAGGCCGGAGCCGAGGATCAGGCCGATCCGCACAGGATCGGTACCGGCGCGGGACCGGATGACGGAGGCGAGGTCGGTTGCGGTCATCGGGCCTCCGGCGGGATGGGGGGCAGGGCGGTCACGCCGTAGACGCGCATCACGCCATCGGCAGCCCGGAGCGGATCGACGGCGAGGCCGATCTCGGTACAGCCGCCGGCCATGATGTCCTCGCCCGGGGCGCAGTGGTAGAGGGCGCAATTGTCCGGCTCTCCGTCGGGAAGGGCGTCGCGGTGAAAGATCACCGGCGTCCGTTCGTCGCCGTTGCCGAGGAAGACCGCACCTGTCGCTCCGTCGCCGCGTGGCACGGCGACCAGTTCGCCGGGCAGGCCGACGCTGTCGAACTCGTAGCCGCACCAGAGCTCGGCCCGCGTGCGCTCTTGCGCCAACGCGGGTCCGGCGGCGAAAACGGACAGGGCGAGAAGGCCGCGCATCGGATCAGCGCTCCTTCACGTAGGGCTCGCCCCCGGCGCGGGGCGGGATCGCCTTGCCGACGAAGCCGGCGAGGATGATGACCGTCAGGATGTAGGGCAGCGCGTCGAGGAACTGGACCTGCACCTGGAAGTTCAGGGTGCCTTCGATCACGTCGGGCCGCAGGGCCAGGGCCTGCAGGAAGCCGAACAGCAGGCAGGCCATCAGCGCGTACCACGGCCGCCACTTGGCGAAGATCAGCGCGGCGAGGGCGATGTAGCCCCGGCCCGCTGTCATGTTCTGGGTGAAGCCGGCCTGAAGGGATGTGGCGAGGAAGGCCCCCGCGATGCCGCAGAGCACGCCGGCGATGACGATGGAGGAATAGCGCAGCCCGATGACCGAGACGCCTGCGGTGTCCACCGCGGCGGGGTTCTCGCCCACCGCGCGCAGGCGCAGGCCGAACCGGGTGCGGAACAGGACCCACCAGGTCAGCGGCACCATCAGGAGACCGATGTAGACGATGATCGCGTGGCCCGAGATCAGGTCGGCATAGATCGGGCCGAGGATGGGCACGCCCGAGAGAGCGTCTGCAAAGGGCAGTTCGATGGGTTCGAACCGGCCCGCGCCCGACAGCTGCGGAGTCCGGCCGCCTTGGGCGAACCAGCTTTGCGCCCAGACCACCGTGGCCCCCTGCGCGAGGAAGTTCAGTGCCACCCCCGAAATGAGCTGATTGCCCCGGAAGGTGATCGAGGCCAGCCCGTGGATCGCCGAGAGCACCATCGATGCCCCGATCCCCGCCAGCATCCCGATCCACGCGGACCCGGTGGTGAAGGCGACGGCGGCGGACATGAAGGCGGCGGCGAGCATTTTGCCCTCGAGCCCGATGTCGAAGATCCCCGCCCGCTCCGAGAAGAGCCCGGCGAGGCAGGCCAGCAGCAGCGGCGTGGCGAGCCGGAGCGAGCTGTCGAGGATTTGCAGGAGGGTGACGAGATCCATGGCTCAGCCTCTCTCGGTTGCGAGCTTGAACGCCATGACGGCAAAGAAGGCGCCCAGCGTCGCCTCGATCCAGCGGCGGGCGCGGGCGTAGGCGGCGCGGAAGGGGCGCGAGGACAGCAGGACCCCCCAAGCCGCGTGGCAGGCGAAGGAGATGCAGAAGGCCCCCGCGAC
>JAMWZF010000179.1 GCA_024304875.1 Paracoccaceae bacterium | reverse complement strand
CTCCGGGCCCCCCGGCCCCCCGGCCCCCCGAGGTATTGGAGCGAAAAGAGGGGAAAAGAGGCGCGTCCCCACTCCTCTTTTCGCCCAAAAATACCTCGGGGGGGCCGAAGGCGGGGGGCGGCGCCCCCCTCGACGGATGGGTCCGGGCGCGGCGGCGGCGGCCGGGCGCCCTAGTCGATCACCGGCGCATCGCCCAGCATCCGCACCTCGCGCTGCGGGAAGGGGATCGAGATGCCGTTTTCCTGGAAGGCGTCCCAAAGCGCCAGGTAGACGTTGCCGCGGATGTTGGTCAGGCCCCCGGTTGGATCGGTGATCCAGAACCGCAGGATGTAGTCCACGCTCGAATCCCCGAAGCCGACGATGTGGCAGACCGGCGGGCGGTGGGTCAGGACCCTCTCGACCCCCTTGGACGCCTCGATGGCGATCTTGCGCACCTTGTGGGGATCGTCCGCGTAGGAGGTGCCGAAGTAGATGTCGAGCCGGACGAAGTCGTTGGAATGGGACCAGTTGACGACCTGCGTCGTGATCAGGTCCTCGTTCGGGATCAGGTACTCCTTGCCGTCCCGCGTGGTGATGGAGACGTAGCGCGCGCCGAGGGCGTTGATCCAGCCGAAGGTCTCGCCCACGCTGATCACGTCGCCGGGCTTGATCGACTTGTCCATCAGGATGATGACGCCCGAGATCAGGTTCGACACCACCTTCTGCAGGCCGAAGCCGATGCCGACGCCGATGGCGCCCGACAGGACTGCCAGGCCGGTCAGGTCGAAGCCCACCGCCGAGAGGCCCGCGAAGATGGCGACGCCGTAGAGCACGATCTGCAGGACCTTGCCGATCAGCACCTGCATCGAGGGGGACAGGTCCTCGGACCGCTGGATCCGCGCGGTCGTCGTCCGGGTCAGGAACCGCGCGACGATCACGAAGAGGGCGAGGATCATCGCCGCCTGCAGGACCAGCCAGACCGACAGGCGCATCTCGCCGATCCGGATCGCGAGGCCGTCCATCACCGCGATGGCCTCGTCCGTCAGGTCGAGGATGTTCAGCGTCACCCAGGCCCAGGCGCCGTAGCGCACGATGGACCGCACGAAGGAATTGCCGATCAGCCGGGTCGCCAGCGCGACGAAGAGCCAGGCCGTGGCGAGGGTCGCGGCGATGCCGATCAGGTAGGACCGGCTGGGCCAGGTCCACTCCTGCATCGCCAGGTAGGTCACCCAGATCAGCAGGACGAAGACGATCCCGCGCAGGCGCTTGTGCATGACCAGCAGCACCCGAAGCCGCCACTTGGGCCATCCCTCGCGGCTCCGCATCCAGTCGTGGAAGCGCGGCTGGAGAAGCCGGCCGATGACGTTCGCCGCCAGCAGCAGCGCCAGGACGATCGCGATCTGGTAGGCGTTCCAGGGCCGGAGCAGCCCTTCGAAAAAGGTGACAGCCTGGCCCCAGAGCCCCTTGCCTGCCTCCAGCAGGGCATTGGCCTGTTCGGCCAGGTCCGGAGTTTCGTCGCCTTCCATCGGCCTCCCGATTGGCCTGTCGCGGTCGTTCCACCCTCAGGATGGGCCGGCGATCGGGACAGGGCAAGGGCCCGTCGCCACGTCAATTGTCGCAGCGCTTCCCTTGCGTTAAGGTCAAGGCGCCAACATAGGGGGAAGGGTTTCATGCGTCTTCACATCGCCATTGCCGCCGCATTGCTGTCGTTCGGTCCGTTGCAGGCCGCGGCCCAGTCCTGTTCCGTCGTCACCTTTCCGCAGGGCTATACCTCGGGCGCGCTCACCGGCAGCGTGCCGTCCGAAGGCTACGACTGCTACCTGCTCGACATGACCGGTCACGACAACAACCTGCGGATCGAGGTCGAGGGCACCAACGTGGTGTTCAGCTACAACGACGGCTTCAACGCGAACGACGCGCAGGAGCGGATCGACATGGTGCCGGAATCGCAGCGGGTCGAGGTGCGGGTGAACCAGCTGTTCCGCTCTCCCCGCGCCGAGGACTACCGCCTGACCGTCACCTTCCTGCCGCCCGGCAACGGCTGAACCACCGGACCGGTCAGTCGGGATCGACCCGCTCGGCGGCGACCTCGGCCAGCGTCTCGGGGTCGAGCAGGCTTTCGGCCAGCGCCACCAGGTCGGTGCCGAGGGGCACGTCGTCGGCCAGGTAGGGATACTTGCGGACGAAGGGGAAATTGTCGGGTGCGGCGTCGGACGTGGTGACGAACTGGTCGAAGACGGCCCAGTCCCGCGTCTCGGCCCCCAGTTCGGCGCCGGTCAGGTCCGTCACGCGAAGCACGAGCGCGCCGCCGAGGCCGAAGAACCCGCCGCCCCTGACCAGCACGGCGACCGCGTCGCCGTTTCGGATGAAGCGATGAAAGGAATTGCCCGTCCCGCCCAGATCGACGACCCGATCGGCGGCGAGATCGGCGAGGTAGACCCGCGTGTCGGCATCGAGGAGCAGCTGCGGCCCCCAGTCCGACGTCTGAATGTACTGGGACAGGCCGCTCACCTGCCCGGTCAGGTCCAGCGCCAGGTCCCACTCGGCCTCGGGTTCCAGGTCGTGAACCCAGAGAGAGGCGGGCGCGTCCGGGTCCCAGCCCTCCACGCGAAGTCCGACAAGCCGGCCGTCCGGCAGCCATCGGATCGTGCGGACGTCGGACGGCACGCCGAGGCTGCGGACGAGACCGCCGTCCGGGATGGACCAGATGCCGATCCGGCCGCCCTGCTCTGCAGCCAGGGTCGTTCCATCCGACGAATAGCCGATGACGTAGCCCGGCCCGTCCCCCGCTCCGGCAAAGGTCGGCAGGGCGGCGCCGTCCCGGGCGGCGAACCGCAGGACCTCGCCCCGGGTCATGTGCCAGAACGCAAACTCCGATCCGTCCGGCGAAACGGCTGGAGGCGCCCCCGGACCGTAGACGTCGCTGGCCACCGCTTCGAAGGGGGCAAGTTCGGCGATCACGGTGCCGGACAGCGGATCGTGCAGCAGGTAGGGCGCCGGTGCCTCGCCATTGGGACCCTGGCCGAAGCCGCCGGTCACGACGCGGTTTCCGTCCGGTGACGTCGTGATGAAGACGTTGACGTTGCCGTCGGAGACGACCACCCGCGCGGCGATGGCCCGGAAGAGCGCGGTCTCGGCCGCTGCGAAGGGTTCGAGGTCCGGCTCCTCCGCCCCCGCGGGCAGGCCCTTCAGCGCCGCGGCGATGGCCTGTGCCCGGCGGCCGAGCCTAGTGAGCTCCACCGAGGCCTCTGCGAAGGCCGCGCTGCGCGCGGTGGCCTCCTCGAAAGGTTCCGCCACCGCCGGGCCGGTCATCGCCCAGCCCAGCGCCAGCACCGTCGTCAATCGTGTCAACTTCCGCACCCCACATTACCCCGGAGTCAGTTTCCGCTGCGGAAGCGGCCTGTCAACGTCTGCTTGAACGGCGCGCGGGACGGGCGTATGTCACGGCCATGACGCGTATTGTCGACATGGATGACCGGTCCCGCCTGCCCTGGCGGTTTTACGGCGCCCTGCGGTCAGCCCTCGCCCGGCCCTGATCCGCGCCCGCGGGCTTTGCGCCCATTCGTGACGACACACCCATTCCTCAACCGGAAAGAGGACGCCATGTCCGGCAAGACGCTCTACGACAAGATCTGGGATGCCCACCTCGTGCACGAGGCCGAGGACGGCACCAGCCTCCTTTATATCGACCGCCACCTCGTCCACGAGGTGACCAGCCCGCAGGCCTTCGAGGGGCTGCGCATGGCCGGGCGCACCGTGCGCGCGCCGGACAAGACCATCGCCGTGCCGGACCACAACGTGCCGACCACGCTGGACCGCGCCAATGCCGCGACGATGACCGAGGACAGCCGCATCCAGGTCGAGGCGCTGGACAAGAACGCCAAGGACTTCGGCATCCACTATTACCCGGTCTCGGACGTCCGGCAGGGCATCGTGCACATCGTCGGGCCGGAGCAGGGCTGGACCCTGCCGGGGATGACCGTCGTGTGCGGTGACTCGCACACCGCGACCCACGGCGCGTTCGGCGCCCTCGCCCACGGCATCGGCACCTCCGAGGTCGAGCACGTCCTCGCCACCCAGACGCTGATCCAGTCCAAGTCCAAGAACATGAAGGTCGAGATCACCGGCAAGCTCAGCCCCGGTGTGACCGCCAAGGACATCACCCTGTCCGTCATCGGCGCGACCGGCACCGCGGGCGGCACCGGCTATGTCATCGAATACTGCGGCGAGGCGATCCGTGACCTCAGCATGGAAGGCCGGATGACCGTCTGCAACATGGCGATCGAGGGCGGCGCCCGCGCCGGCCTGATCGCGCCGGACGAGAAGACGTTCGAGTACGTGAAGGGCCGTCCCCACGCACCGAAGGGCGCCCAGTGGGAAGCCGCGATGGACTGGTGGAAGACCCTTTACTCCGACGACGACGCACATTGGGACAAGGTCGTGACGATCAAGGGCGAGGACATCGCCCCGGTCGTGACCTGGGGCACCTCGCCCGAGGACGTCCTGCCGATCACCGCCGCGGTGCCCGCCGCCGACAGCTTCCAGGGCGGCAAGGTGGGCGCGGCCCAGCGCAGCCTCGACTACATGGGGCTGAAGCCGGGCACGCCTCTGAACGAAATCGAGATCGACACCGTCTTCATCGGCTCCTGCACCAACGGCCGGATCGAGGACCTGCGCGCCGCGGCCGCGATCCTCAAGGGCAAGAAGATCAAGGTGAAGCGGGCGATGGTCGTTCCCGGGTCAGGCCTCGTCCGGGCGCAGGCCGAGGAAGAGGGCCTTGCCGACATCTTCACCGAGGCCGGGTTCGAATGGCGGCTCGCGGGCTGCTCCATGTGCCTGGCCATGAACCCCGACCAGCTGTCGCCGGGCGAGCGCTGTGCGGCCACGTCCAACCGCAACTTCGAGGGCCGGCAGGGCCGTGGGGGCCGGACGCACCTGATGAGCCCCGCGATGGCCGCCGCCGCCGCGGTGACGGGCAAGCTGACCGACGTTCGGGAGATGATGTGATGGAAAAGTTCGACAAGCTCACCGGTGTCGCGGCGCCCATGCCGCTCTACAACATCGACACCGACATGATCATCCCCAAGCAGTTCCTCAAGACGATCAAGCGGTCGGGGCTCGGCGTGAACCTCTTCGACGAGATGCGCTACGACGATCAGGGCAACGAGATTCCCGACTTCGTCCTGAACAAGCCGGCCTACCGCGACGCCAAGATCATCGTGGCGGGCGACAATTTCGGCTGCGGGTCCTCGCGCGAGCATGCGCCCTGGGCGCTGCTGGATTTCGGCATCCGCTGCGTGATCTCCACCAGCTTCGCCGACATCTTCTACAACAACTGCTTCAAGAACGGCATCCTGCCCATCGTCCTTCCGCAGGAGGACGTGGACAAGTTGATGGACGACGCCGAGCGCGGGTCGAACGCGGTCCTGACCGTCGACCTCGAGGAGCAGGTGATCACCGGGCCGGACGGCGGCACGGTCCGGTTCGACATCGACCCCTGGCGCAAGCACTGCCTTCTCAACGGTCTCGACGACATCGGACTGACGCTCGAAAAGGGGGCGGCGATCGATAGCTTCGAGGATCAGGCGGCCCAGGCGCGGCCCTGGGTCTGACCGGACCGGCGGGAAGGGGCGGATCAATCGCCCTCATTTTGCGCTGGTGGTTAAACCGGTGTTAACGATCAGGATTTCGCCCCCGGCACTTCATGTAGTGGTCGGGGGCCATTAACCTTACCTGGTGTGGCCCTCGGAATTCATCCTGCCACATCAGCGCCCAGAAATGGTTGCAAAGCCGCACCACAATTGCCGCAAAACCGCCCCGTTCTTTGCCTCACCTGACGGATGTCTTGATGCGTTCCATGAACTGGGCAAGATTATGGCAAAGATGAGGTATCCTGCGACAATTTGCGGGGTTCAGACCGGGACAGGGGGGCGGCTTTGCATCGCGCCCGACCAGTTTGAAGGGAACGAGCAGTGATTTCACGGCTGACCACCGCGCTCGGGCGCGCCCTGATCGTTTTGCTGCTGATCGGCATGCCCTCGCTGCTGCTGCCCAGCACGCACAGCGACACGGCGGTCATCGTGGCTCTCGTCGCCCTCGTCGCCGCGGTCTTCACCTTCGTGGAATACAACTCCGCCTACCCCAGCTTCGTCGAGTTCCGGGACGCGCCGCCGTTCAACCGGATCCGGTTCCTCGCCCTTTTCGCCACGGTCTTCGCCCTCGCGGTGATCTGCCGGGGCAGGACCGATCCCTCGACCCTGACCCGCGCGTTCAGCGTGATCGGGACCGACCTCGGCCACCTGATCGACTTTCCCTATTCGCCGGTCCGCCTGATCGTGCTGATGCTGCCCGAGAACGCCAACGATGCGCTCGTCGCCTCGGTGCGCACGGCGGCAGGCATCTCCTACGCCTACCGCGACGCCAAGATCATCGTGGCGGGCGACAATTTCGGCTGCGGGTCCT
>JAMWZF010000178.1 GCA_024304875.1 Paracoccaceae bacterium | reverse complement strand
AGGCGGCTCCGGCCGAGCCGACGCCGGCGCCCGTGGCCAAGAAGGCGGCGGCGAAACCTGCCGCGAAGAAAGCCGCGCCCAAGCCGGCCGCGAAGAAGGCCGCACCGAAGCCGGTCGCCAAGACGGCCGCGCCCAAGCCGGCCGCCAAGACCGAGGCGGCCAAGCCCGCTGCAAACAAGGCCAAGACCCCGACCGCGAAGGCCGCGGCGTCCAAGGCCGCAACCAAGCCCGCCGCGACACCGGCAGAAGCCGCGAGCCCTGCCGAGGCACCGAAGCCGGCAGAAACCGCCAAGCCCGCCGAGGCGCCGAAGGCGACCGAAGCGTCCAGGCCGGTCGAGGCCCCGAAGCCGGCCGAGGCCTCCAACCCCGTGCAAGAGACCAAGGCCACCGAAAGCAAGGACACCGAATCCAAGGCTGTCGATACCACGGCCTCCGAGACGCCCGCCAAGCCCGAGGCGGCCAAGAGCGAGCCGTCCAAGGCCACCACGACCTATACCGCCCCGGGCAGCACCGCCCGCTCCGGCAAGGTCACGCTCGCCGCGATCCCGGACCCCAAGACCGACCAGAACTGACCCAGGTCCGCAGATGACAGAGAAGCCCGACCCCGATATCGCCCGCGCCGGCCGGCAGGCCGCGCTGGCCATCGCCGGGGGCGGGCTTCTCGCCATCTTCGCGCCGGGCATCGTGCGCGTCACCGGACTGCCGGTCCGCTACGAATTCTTGGCTTATTTCATCTCCATCGCCTGCTTCATCTGGGCGCTTTCGGTCGCCGCGCGTATGTGGCAGAAGCGGGACAAGTGACGGGCGCCAGCCGCAGATCAGGGATCGAGTGATGCTCAAGGACGAAGACCGCATCTTCACCAACATCTACGGGATGCACGACCGCTCCCTCGCCGGGGCCAAGGCCCGTGGCCACTGGGACGGGACCAAGGACATCCTCGGCAAGGGCCGCGACTGGATCGTCGACGAGATGAAGGCCTCCGGACTGCGCGGCCGGGGCGGCGCGGGCTTCCCCACGGGTCTCAAGTGGTCCTTCATGCCCAAGGAAAGCGACGGCCGGCCCGCCTACCTCGTGGTCAACGCCGACGAATCCGAACCCGGCACCTGCAAGGACCGCGAGATCATGCGCCACGACCCGCACACGCTGGTCGAGGGCTGCCTGATCGCCTCCTTCGCGATGCAGGCCCATGCCTGCTACATCTACATCCGCGGCGAATACATCCGCGAGCGCGAGGCCCTGCAGGCCGCCATCGACGAGGCCTACGAGGACGGGCTGATCGGCCGCAACGCCTGCGGCTCGGGCTGGGATTTCGACCTCTACCTCGCCCACGGCGCGGGGGCATACATCTGCGGCGAGGAAACGGCGCTGCTGGAGAGCCTCGAGGGCAAGAAGGGCATGCCCCGGATGAAGCCGCCGTTCCCGGCGGGCGCGGGCCTCTACGGCTGCCCGACCACGGTGAACAACGTCGAATCCATAGCCGTCGTGCCGACCATCCTGCGGCGCGGGGCGTCCTGGTTCGCCTCCTTCGGGCGGCAGAACAACGCGGGGACGAAGCTGTTCGCGGTTTCGGGCCACGTCAACCACCCCTGCGTGGTCGAAGAGGCCATGTCCATCAGCTTCGAGGAGTTGATCGAGAAACACTGCGGCGGCATCCGCGGCGGCTGGGACAACCTTCTGGCGGTGATCCCGGGCGGCTCCTCCGTGCCCTGCGTGCGCGGCGAGAAGATGCGCGATGCCACGATGGACTTCGATTACCTGCGCAACGAGCTCGGCTCCGGCCTCGGCACCGCGGCGGTGATCGTGATGGACAAGAGCACCGACATCATCAAGGCGATCTGGCGGCTCTCGAAGTTCTACAAGCACGAAAGCTGCGGCCAGTGCACCCCCTGCCGGGAAGGCACCGGCTGGATGATGCGGGTGATGGACCGGCTGGTGAAGGGCGAGGCGAGCGTCGAGGAAATCGACATGCTCTTCGAGGTCACCAAGCAGGTGGAAGGCCACACGATCTGCGCCCTCGGCGACGCCGCGGCCTGGCCGATCCAGGGCCTGATCAAGAACTTCCGGGACGTGATCGAGGACCGGATCAAGGGGACCCAGATCGCCGCCGAATGACCGGTCCCGCCTCGACCCGACAAGAGCAGACAGGGAGGACAGACCGATGACGATGATCCGAAGTGCCGTACTGATCGGGGGCCTCGGCCTTTCGGCCTGCGTCCAGACCGGACCGACCGGCGGTGGCAGCGGCGGTGGCGGTGGCGGCGGCCCGACCGGGGCGCAGGTGACCCAGCAATTCCAGGCCTTCGCCAAGGACGCCTACGTGGCCGAGCAGATCGCTCAGGAATGTCCGACGCTTGCCCTTCGGACCTCGACCGACGTGCTTGTCCAGGGGTTCGTCGAACAGATGGTCTCTGCCGGCGTGACGGCGCAGGATCTGCTTGCCGCCCAGCAGGCCATGACCCCCGACCAGATCGCCGCCTCGGGCGCGGCCGACCTGACCAGCGCCGGCGTCCGGCAGGACGATCCGGGCTCCTTCTGCGCCTACGGCCAGGCCCAGGTCCAGGCGGGCACGCGCGTCGGCAGCTTCCTCGCCTAGCATCCCTTGCTGCACAGGTCGCCTTGTTTGACGGGCCGTTGTCCGGCCGGGCTGAGCGGTCGACGGCGAACACCTGCCACGGTCGGTCCCCTGCCGGTGCTCAGCCGAGGATGCGGCTGACCTCGCGCAGGATCTTGCGCCGGATCGCCTCGGGGTATTCCCGGTGCCCGCGCGCCGTGATGACGAAGCCGTCGCGGGTGATGATCGACCGGCTGTAGTAGGTGGTGATGGCCAGGCCCATGCCCTCGATCGCGATGCCGTTGATCGTGACCCCCGCCCGCTCGGCCCGCGCCACGACCTGCCGGACGTCCCGTCCCGCGTTGGGGGTGCCGTCGCCGGAAACGTCGATGACCCTGCGTTCGCAGTCCGGCGCGCCGGCGAAATGGGCGAGCGAAAAGGCGATGGCCTCTCCTGGCGCCGTGTCCGACAGGGTGAAGGCCCGCTCCATCATCCGGGCGCGGACCGACAGGCCGATGGCGTCCTCGCGGGTCGTCACCTGGGTCCAGGGGATCGAGACCTGCTGACGGTCCACGCCGGACCACTGGATGACCGACAGGGCCACCTCGCCCTGCACCAGCGCCTCGATGACCTCGGGGTCCGCCAGGGCATCGGCGAGGCCGTCGGTCTGAAGCCGGTACTCGGCCACGTCGATGGAGTTCGAGACGTCGATCGTGAGGATCAGCGCCGTGTCGCAGGCCCGGGACAGGGCAGGGGCCAGGGCGAGGGCGGCGGCAAGGGCGAGCGCTTTCATGCGCCGAGTGTCGCCGTCCCCGCTCGGCCGATCAAGCGGCGGCGGGCCGGGCGATTTTCACGAAGCCGCCAGTTTCGCCTTCGAGGACCCCGTGCTCGGCCGAGGTCGGCTTGAGCATGGCGTCCAGCAGGACGGGCACGGAGGTCCAGTAGGGGATGTACCACTCCTGGTCGACCTCGAGAATCAGGACCTGGTCCGCCTCGGCGTCGTAGGCCCCGATGAGTGAGACGTGGGGGCCGTCCCAGTCGCCGGTCACGACGCCCTGGTTGAAGTAGATCAGCAGGGCGTCGTCGGCGCTCTGCTCGTTGGCGGCAAGGGCGGCGCGGAGGGTGTCGATGTCTTCGGTCGATGCAGGCTGCCAGCTTTCGACGGTCGCGCCGTCAGGCCCGGCCGCGGTGGCGGCCATCTCCGAGAAGGTGACGAGCTGGGCGAAGGTCACGCCGTCGCCGCCCTCGGCCGAAAGCTCGGCCCAGAGCGGATCGCCGGCGGCCTCCAGCAGCTCTTGCTGGCTCATGACGGTCTGAGAGGCCATTTCCGGCAGCCCGTTCAACCCGTTGATCGCGGCGGTCACCGCAGCGATGGAACAGGCCGAGGTGGTGAACTGCGGCTTGGTGAAGGGAGAGAAGGCCCAGTAGTCGGGGGCGGCGCTGGCCCGCAGGTAGTCCACCGCCTCGGTGAGCGACACGGCGTCGGGGCCGAGCTTGGGGTAATCCTCGTCCTCGGCATGGGCGAGGGAGGGCAGGGCGGCGAGGGCGGCGGTGAGGAGAAGGTGGCGCATGGGCAGGCTCCGGAACAGGATGAAACTGCGCGACGCTAGAGCCGTTTCGCGGGGTCGGGAAGACGGATTCGACCGGAGCGCGAGAGACGGAGAAGAAGAGGGAAAGTGCAGGCTTCTGTTGCCAGGTGCCTGCGAACCCCGCCTTACGCTGCTAGGCGCAAGGGCTTAAATTTCGGTGTTCGTTACTGCTTACGCAGCAACGGCGACCGGAGCATGATTGTCGTTGGCAATTATGCATGTCGGACCGATAACGGTGGTACCTCACCGGGACAAAGCAAACCCCTTTAGACGTTCGTCGATCCTGTTTCGGCCCCATGTCCCGCCAACGCCGGGTGTTTGGTGGAGCCGCCGGGTACCGCCCCCGGGTCCGATCCGCTTATTACGAGCGCGTTTATGTCCATAGTCCCTTGCGGGACACTCCAGACATAGGGGCGCGGTGGGCCGTTGGCAAGACTCGCGCGCCGGGGTCAGGAGGCGGCGAAGCCGGCCCAGAGCGCGAGGGCCGCCACCACGGCCTCGACCACGAAGAACCCCCACTTGCGCGTGGTGGCCCCGTCCAGGGCGAGGGAGGTCGCCCGGCCGACCGCCGCGCCGCCCCAGGCGAAGCCGAGCATCGCAACCGCGGTCGGCGTGCCGAGCCACAGGACACCAAGGCCGAGGCCGACGAAGAGCGCGCCCGAAGCCGCCCGAACCTCGGAGGGTCCCATCGGCGAGGGGCCCGGCCGCAGGTCGAGCACATCCATCGTGTAGGCCGGCGCCAGCCAGCCGATCAGCCCGAAGCCGATGGAGACGAGGGCGATGACGGTGTCGAGTATGTCCATTGCGGGCACGTCTTTCTGTCAAACCTGCAAGGGATACGGGGCCCTGTGCCGCACGGATCACCGGCGGAAACGAAAACGCCCCGCCGCAGGGGCGGGGCGCGATGCGGTCAACTCGGACCCGGTCGGATCAGAAGCCGGCCTTGATCAGTTCGAAGGTCTCGGAATGCTTCTCGCGCAGCTCCTGCGGGATCGGCAGTTGGGCCAGCACCGGCGCGTCGATCGGCTCGAGGCCCGCGGCCTCCAGGTCCTCGTCCGAGAAGGTATCGACCAGCGCCGCCTGGTTGGCGGTGCCGAAGCCGTTCTCCATCAGCGGCACGGCGCTGGTGTCGGAGAGGAAGGCATTCACGTAGTCGTAGACCTTGTCCTCGGACCCCGGTCCGTCGACCAGGTTGACGAAGCCGCAAACCCAGAGGGACGACCCCTCCTCCGGCTCGCGCTCGAAGGCGACCGGGTGGCCCTCGTCACGCAGGGTCGGGTAGGTCTCGTTCCAGGCCCAGGAGATCAGGATCTCGCCCGTCGCCATCAGCTGCGACAGCTCGGCCGCGTCGCCCCAGTAGGCGCGCAGGTTCGGGTGGATGTCGCGCAGGAACTGCGAGGCGGCCTCGAACTGCTCGTCCGTGGCGGTCGACCAGTCGGTCACGCCGGTGGCGAGGTAGGCCAGCGCGTAGGCGTCGTCGACGTTGTCGGGGATGGTCATCCGGCCGGCGTAGGCCGGGTCCTTGAAGACATCGAGGGTCTGCACTGCCTCCTCGCCCACTTCCTCGGGGTTGTAGGCGATCGCGGTGGAGCCGAAGTCGGCCGGCAGGAAGTAGAGCTCTTCGGTGCCGGAGGTCACGGAGGTGCCGGTCAGGTCGGTATTGAGGTCGGCGAAGGCGTCGATCTTCGACGTGTCCCAGGGCTCGATGATCCCGGCCTCGACCCATTTGGTCACCGAGCCGGCGCAGATGTGCGCGGTATCGGCCTGGAAGCCCGAGACGATCTTCTGGAAGGCCTCTTCCTCGTCGCCGAAGAAGCTGAAGGTCGGATCGTCGCCATGCGCCTCGGTGTAGGCGGTGTGATAGGCGGGGTCCTCGTAGCCGGAATAGGACAGGACGAGCAGGTCGGCGTCCTGGGCGAGGGCGGGGGCGGCGATCGCGGCGATGGCGACGGAGCCGAGAAGGTGTTTGGTCATGCGGGTCTGGTCCCTGATGAGTGTTTGTCCCGGCTGGAACGCTAGCATGGGCGTGGGTGACCGCAAGGGGGTGGGTCTTGCACCCGCCACCGGGGCCGGTCACAGATTGGGCATGGAGGAATTAGCAGGCATCGGCGCCCGTCTGAGGGGGATGCGGGGCGGCCACTGGCTGGCGCTCTTTGCCTTGCTGGCCGCTGCATGGCTGGTCCTTTTCGCCGCGCAGCCCGGCACCGGCCTCTGGGCCGCGCTCTGCGCCCCAGGGGCGTCGGCAGGTCTGCCGGGCCTCTGGGCCATGTGGGCGCTGATGGGGGCGGCGATGATGCTGCCGACGCCCCTG
>JAMWZF010000177.1 GCA_024304875.1 Paracoccaceae bacterium | reverse complement strand
GAAGTCGGCGCCTGGGCCGGCGGCGCGGGGCTGCGGCGAAGCTACGGCGCCGACTTCGCGGACCGCTACGGGCTGAACGCGGCCATCGTGGGCCTTGCCGAACCGGACTGGTTCCAGGGCGCCGGCTTTCCGCGGCTCCTGGACGCGCTCGGCCGGATGTGTGCCTGTTTCGATCACGTGACCTTCACCGGCTCGTCCATGGGGGGCTACGGCGCCGTCGCGGCGGCGGCCGAGATCGCCGCGGACCACGTCATCGCCTACTCCCCGGTGTCCAACATCGACCCGGCGGGCTACCCGGCCGATCCGCGCTACGCAGGCGACTTCGCCGCCATCGGCCGGTTCCGCATCGTCACCCGGCACAGGGCCGCGCGGTATTCGATCATCTACGACCCCGCCGACCTCGACCGGCGGCACGTCGGCAACTTCGCCTTCCCGCCCGAGCGGACGCAGATGATCGGCCTGACCGGGGCAGGGCACGTCACCCAGCGGGTCGTCAAGGAGGCGGGCCTCCTGTCGCGGCTGACGCGCGAGCTGATGGCCGGGACCGGCCCCGATGCCGCCGTCCTCGCCGCGCTGAAGGCCGCCAAGCGCGACACGCCGTCCTGGCTGCTGAACATCTTCAGCCTGAACGTGGACAGACGCCCCGAGGTCGCCGCCTGGGCGCTGGAGCGTCTGCGCCGGACCGGCGCCTTCGCCCACCGCTACGCCCGGCTGGAGCGGCGCCTGCGCCGGGCGCGCATCGCCCGCAGCCGGGCCGGCGGGGCCGTCGTTCCGCGCCCCGCGGACCTGGCAGCGGCCTGACGCCACACTTGCGACCCTGCGCGCCACGGACTAAGCCGCCAGCGACCCTTCAACAGGACCGGGGCCGGACCAAGTGGCACGAGAGCCGAGGACAACCGCGGACGACGAGCGCGCCGCATCGCGCAACGTCGGCGCCCTGCGCGCGCTCTGGCCCTTTCTGGCGCCCTACAAGGGACTGATGGCCGCCGCCTTCGCCGCGCTTGTCCTCACCGCGATCGTCTCGCTGATCCTGCCCCTCGCGGTGCGCCGGGTGGTCGACAACTTCGAGACCGAGGCCGCGACCCTGCTCGACCAGTACTTCGGCGCGGCCCTCGGCATCGCGGGCCTGCTCGCCGCCGGGACCGCCCTGCGCTACTACCTCGTCACCCGGCTGGGCGAGCGCGTGGTGGCCGACATCCGCACCGCCGTCTTCGACCGGATGATCGGGATGTCGCCCGCCTTCTACGAACGCATCATGACCGGCGAGGTGCTCTCCCGCATCACCACCGACACCACGCTGATCCTCTCGGTCATCGGCTCCTCGGTCTCGGTCGCCCTGCGCAACGTGCTGATCTTCCTCGGCGGGCTCGTCCTGATGCTCTTCACCTCGGCCAAGCTGTCGGGGCTGGTCCTACTGATCGTGCCCGCCGTGATCGTGCCCATCGTGGTGCTGGGGCGGCGGCTGCGCGTCCTCTCCCGCGAGAACCAGGACTGGATCGCCGCCTCCTCCGGGGACGCCTCGGAACAGCTCCTCTCCGCCCAGACCGTGCAGGCCTTCACCCACGAGGGCATCTCGCGCAGCCGCTTCTTCGACGTGACCGAACGCAGCTTCGACGCCGCCCGCCGCCGCATCGGGGTGCGGGCGCTGATGACCGCCATCGTCATCTTCCTGATCTTCTCGGGCATCGTCGGCGTCCTCTGGATCGGCGCCCGCGACGTCCGGGCCGAGGCGATGAGCGTGGGCGAACTGGTCCAGTTCGTGATCTACGCCGTCATGGTCGCCGGGGCCGTCGGCGCCCTGACCGAGATCTGGGGCGAGATCCAGCGCGCCGCCGGCGCCACCGAGCGGCTGGTCGAGCTGCTGAACGCCGCCGACGCCGTGACCGACCCGGCCGACCCGGTGCCCGCCAAGGTCACGCGGGGCGAGATCGTCTTCGACGAAGTGGGCTTCTCCTACCCCTCGCGCCCCGGCATCCAGGCGCTGGACGGCGTCTCCCTGCACGTGAAGCCCGGCGAGACGGTGGCCCTCGTCGGCCCCTCGGGGGCGGGCAAGACGACGATCATCCAGCTTCTCCTGCGCTTCTACGACCCGCAGTCCGGCGCGATCACCGTCGACGGCACCGACCTGCGCAAGATGGCCCGCGAGGAGTTCCGCAAATCCATCGCCCTCGTCCCGCAGGACCCTGTCATCTTTGCCGACACCGCGCGCGAGAACATCCGCTTCGGCCGCCCCGATGCGAGCGACGCCGAAGTCGAGGCCGCCGCGAAGGCCGCCGCCGCGCACGAGTTCCTCATGGAGCTGCCCGAGGGTTACGACTCCTATGTCGGCGAGCGCGGCGTCATGCTCTCGGGCGGCCAGAAGCAGCGCATCGCCATCGCCCGCGCCATCCTGCGCGACGCGCCGATCCTGCTCCTCGACGAGGCGACCAGCGCCCTCGACGCGCAAAGCGAACGGCTGGTCCAGGAGGCAGTGGACGCCCTCGCTGAAGGCCGCACCACCCTGATCGTCGCGCACCGCCTCGCCACGGTGAAGAAGGCCGACCGGATCGTGGTCTTCGAGGCGGGCCGCGTGGTCGCCCAGGGGACGCACGACAGTCTCGTGGCCGAGGGCGGCCTCTACGCCCGGCTGGCGCGGCTCCAGTTCACCGAAGGCATGGCGGCGGAATAACGGCGCCGGACCCGCGCCCCCCACCTGCACGGACCACGCAAGCTGCGGAAAGGGGCTCCGCCCCCGCCCCTCCGGGGCTCCCCCGAGGGTATTTATGGCGTAAAGAGAACGGCCGGGCGGCGCTCTTTTCAGTCTCTTTTCGCCCCAAATACCTCGGGGGTGAGGCCGCAGGCCGAGGGGGCAGCGCCCCCTGCGACGCCAGCCAGCCACGGACCCCCGCCAGATCTGGCAGCCCGTGAGGTGGGTCTCGACCCACCCGCCGCTCCGAACCCTTGCCACCTCACTCCCTTTACGTCACCCTCACCCGCAATTGACGCCAAAAGTCATTCACGAGGGACGGCCATGGACATCACCCACATCAACGAAGCGCGGGAACTCCATGTCTATCCCCAGCTCTTCGGCAGGCAGAAACGACCGATCTTCGACATGATGCCCGAGGTCTTCGCCCCCTACGGCGCCCACGAGATCGACCCGCTCTGGCTCAAGCACGGGGTGATGGAGTTCGAACCCTCCGAGGACCGGCCGACCTGGCTCTACGTCACCACCGCCTATTCGAACCCCTGGGGCGTGCCCGACAGCGACTGGGACGCGGCGGGCGAAAGCGGCGCCGGCGTCGAGTTCATCATCGAGACGAACGAGCAGACCAACTGGCCGGTCACCCGGCTGCAATCGCTGCTGGCGCTCGACATGCTGGCGGCGGCGGGCAAGCTGCCGGACGCGGAGCCGCTCGCCTTCCACGACATCCTGCCGCTGAACTATCCCGTCGACGGCTCCGAGGACGGGCCGATCAGGACGCTGGTGCTGGTCGAACCCGGCGTCGCCGCGGGGTTCGATCTGCCCTCCGGCAAGGTGGCGCTGGCGCAGTTCGTCGGGATCACCGACGCCGAGAGGGACTTCGCCGCCGAGTTCGGGCTCGAGCCTCTGGCCGTCAAGCTGCGCAGCGCCGGACACTGGCCCGTCACGGTCCCCGACCGCGACAGCGTGGTGTGACGGAGCGTCAATAACCCTTGCCTCGCGCTCTGTTTCGCTGCGTCATGGTTGCAGGGGCAACCGGCGCGCGGACATACATCTGCGCACCGCAGGAGGGCGGGGCCGCAGAGCGCCGCTGAGGCACAAAAAGGGGAGGAGACCGCCGCATGACCTATGCGTCGATGGACGATCGCAACGCGATCGAGGCCGAGATGACCTGGGACGACCGCGAGGTCCCGACCACGCTCTACCAGCTTCTCAAGGGCACCGCGGACAAACACGGCTCCCGCAAGGCCGTCACCTTCCAGATGTTCTCGGACCCCGGCGCGCCGGACACGACGCTGACCTGGAACGAACTCCTCGGCCAGACCTGCCAGACCGCGAACCTCTTCCGCTCGCTCGGCGTGGGCGAGGGCGACGTGGTCGCCTTCCTGCTGCCCAACGCGATGGAGACGGTGCTGACCTACCTCGGCGGCGCCATCGCGGGCATCGTCAACCCGATCAACCCGCTGCTCGAGGCCGAGCAGATCGCCGCCATCCTGCGCGAGACCGACGCCAAGGTGCTGGTCACCCTGCGCGCCTTCCCGCGGACCGAGGTGGCCCAGAAGGCGGCCGAGGCGGTGAAACTGGCCCCGAACGTGCAGACCGTCGTCGAGGTCGACCTCTTGCGCTACATCACCGGGATCAAGAAGTTCATCGTCCCGCTGATCCGGCCCAAGGTCGAGGTGAAGCACAAGGCCAAGGTGATCGACTTCAACAAGGAGATCGCCCGGCAGCCGAAGACGCTGGCCTTCGAGGACAGCGCCGGCGACCGGGTCGCGGCCTATTTCCACACCGGCGGCACCACCGGCATGCCCAAGGTCGCCCGGCACCGATACGAGGGGATCATCTACAACGCCTGGCTCGGCGCGCGGCTGCTCTTCACCCACACCGACGTGCAGATGACGCCGCTGCCGCTGTTCCACGTCTTCGCCACCATCGTCTCGCTCGGCGCCTCGCTGGGATCCGGCGCGCAGGTGGTCTTCCCCACGCCCCAGGGCTACCGGGGCGACGGCGTCTTCGACAACCTCTGGAAGCTGATCGAGAGGCACAAGGCGACCTTCCTGATCGGCGTGCCCACGGCCCTTTCGGCCATGATGCAGCGGCCGGTCAATGCCGACATCTCCTCGCTCCAGCTGGTGTTCTCGGGCTCCTCGCCCCTGCCGATCGAGCTCTACAAGCGGTTCGAGAAGGCCACCGGCGCGACGATCTGCGAGGGCTACGGCCTGACCGAGGCGACCTGCCTCGTCTCGATCAACCCGCCGGATGGCGAAAAGAAGGTCGGCTCCATCGGCATCCCCTTCCCCTATTCCGAGGTGAAGATCCTCAACGACACCTCCGACGGCCCCGCCGAGGCCAGGACCGACCAGATCGGCGAGATCTGCGTCTCCAGCCCCGGCGTCTTCGAGGGCAGCACCTACACGCAGGAAGACAAGAATCACCAGCTCTTCCATGACGGGCGCTACCTGCGGACCGGCGACCTCGGCAAGATCGACGCCGACGGCTACCTCTGGATCACCGGCCGGGCCAAGGACCTCATCATCCGGGGCGGCCACAACATCGACCCCGCCGAGATCGAGGAGGCGCTGGCCGGCCATGACGCCGTGGCCTTCGCCGCCGCCATCGGCCAGCCCGACGCCCACGCGGGCGAACTGCCCTGCGCCTACGTGGAGCTGGTCAGCGGCGCCTCGGTCACCACCGACGAGCTGCTGGAGTACGCCAAGGAGCGGATCCACGAGCGCGCCGCCCATCCCAAGTACATCGAGATCCTGCCCGAACTGCCCAAGACGGCCGTGGGCAAGACGCTCAAGAACGAGCTGCGCAAGCTCGCCATCGCGCGCATCTACGGCGAGGCGCTGGCGGGTGCCGATGTCGCCGCCGAAGTGGCGCAGGTGGTCGAGGACAAGAGCATCGGCCTCGTGGCCGAGCTGAACAGGACCGGCACCGTGACCGACGAGGACGTCATCAAGGCCCTCGGCGCCTACACCCGGCCCTGGCGCTGGGCCGAGTGAGCCGGCCTAGTAGCCGAAGCTGAACCGCCGCATCAGGACCAGGGACGCGCTCGTGCTGTCCCGGTCCTGCACGATGGGGGAGTCCCCCGCATCGCCGGTCAGGTGGTCGAAGGTGACCGTTCCGTCGAGGCTCCAATTGTCGGTGAAGGCATAACTTGCCCCCAGCTCAACGCCGTAGCTGACCAGGCCCGCCTCGGGCGTGTAGTCGGTGAATCTGCTGGCGGCGGCCTCGGCGGCGGTGACACCGAAGTAGGTCGCCGCATAGTCTTCGGACCCCCAGAGTGCCCGCGGCCCGGCGGTCAGGGTCAGGCGGTCCGAGACGCGGAAGATCGAATCCGCCCCCACCTCGGCCACCAGGCTCTCGTGCCCGACCACGCCGTAGCGGATATCGGCGAAGTAGAGGTAGTCCGGCCCCTGGTAGGCGATGCCGCCGCCCAGCTCCAGGCTCAGGTCGATGTCCTTGAGGCCCGCCAGTTCGGGGTTGTCGTCCGCCGTGCGCTCGCCGACCAGCCGGAAGGACCCGCGCGGCCGCCAGCCGGTCGCGCGGACGTCCGGGTCCGGGTTGCCGAACTCCAGCCCGCCGATGCGGGCGGCGCCGAACCGGAAGGACCCGGTCGCGCCGGTCGAGTCATCCTCCGAGCCGAAATAATCCGGCGCGATCCGGGCGCCGAGGCCGGCCTCGAAGCTCAGTTGCGGGCCGGTCTGCGCTGCGGCGGCGACAGGCAGGGCGGCAAGGGCGAGGGCGGCGAGGGGCAGTCGGGTCATGCGGGTCGGTCCGTCC
>JAMWZF010000176.1 GCA_024304875.1 Paracoccaceae bacterium | reverse complement strand
AGGTGGCGCTGCCGCCCTATGCGCGGGTCTGGCTGCGCTAGGATCGGCGCCGCCCCCGCCGCACCGGCGCGCCGCGGGCCGGGACCGGGCGGACCGGCTGCCCCCTTCATTCTGGCCGATAAACGCACACGGGGCATCGGCCACGAAAGCCGACGCCGGCAGCGGGGCGCCTCCGCAGGGGGGTCTTGACCCACCCGCGCCTCCGATCCAAGGAGGGTGCAACGCCGAACAGGGGAGCCGCGCCGATGAAAGCCACCGTCACCGTGATGCTGAAGCAGGGGGTGCTGGACCCGCAGGGCGAGGCCGTCCGTCATGCCCTTGGGGCGCTGGGGTTCGACGGGGTCGAAGGGGTCCGGCAAGGCAAGGTGATCGAGCTCGACCTGGCCGAGGGCACCACCGAGGAGACGGTCAGGGCGATGTGCGACAAGCTGCTCGCCAACACGGTCATCGAGAGCTACCGGATCGAGATGGGCGCCTGATGCGGGCCGCGGTGCTGCGCGACTTCGGCACGCCGCTCGACATCTGCGAGGTGGCGGACCCCGGCTGTCCGCAGGACGGGGTGGTGCTGCGGGTCCTTGCCAGCGGCATTTGCCGGTCGGACCATCACCTGTGGTCGGGGGCGGACCCCTCGCCGCTGCCCATCGTGCCCGGACATGAATACTGCGGCGAGGTCGTCGCCGCGGGCCCCCGGGCGGGCGGCTGGGCGGTGGGCGACCGGGTGATCGCGCCTTTCATCCTCGCCTGCGGGGCCTGCCCGGCCTGCGCGAAAGGCCGCCAGACCACCTGCGCCACCCAGGTCTGCCCCGGCTTCACCTGCGACGGGTCCTTCGCCGAGTACATCGCCGTCCCCCGCGCCGGCACCAACCTCGCCCGCCTGCCCGAGGGGATGGACCACGCCCTCGCCGCCGCCCTCGGCTGCCGGGTCACGACCGCCTGGCAGGCCCTCGTCGGCCGGGCCGAGGTCCGACCCGGAGAGTGGGTCGCGGTGCATGGCACCGGCGGCGTGGGCCTTGCCGCGATGCTGCTGGCGCGGGCCATCGGGGCGCGGGTGATCGCGGTGGACGTGGTGGCCGAGAAGCTGGCCCAGGCCAGCGACCTCGGCGCCGATGCCGTGGTGAACGCGGCCGAGTCCGATGCGGCGGAGGCGATCCGCGAGATCACCGGCGGCGGCGCCGACGTGGCGATCGAGGCTCTCGGCCTGCCGGTCACGACCCGCGCCGCGATGCTGTCCCTCGGCAAGATGGGCCGGATGGTGCAGGTGGGGATGCCCGCGGGCGACCACCTGGAGATGACCCTGCCGATGGGCGCGCTCTATTCGGGGCAGCTGACCCTGCTGGGCACCCGCGGGATGCCGGCCTGGCGCTATCCCTCGCTTCTGTCGCTGATCGCGGCCGGTCAGGTCGATCTGTCGCCGCTGATCGCGCGGCGGGTGGCCCTGTCCGCCGCGACGGAGGAGCTGCGCGCGATGGACGGCCCCACGCCGCCCGGCATCGCCGTCATCACCGACATGGCCGCCTGAAGGAGAGAGCCGATGAAAGCCGCCGTGCTGACCGCCTACCGCGAGCCCCTGACCATCGAGGACCGCCCCGTGCCGGAGGCGCCGGAGGACGGCGTCGTCCTGCGCGTCATGGCCTGCGGCGTCTGCCGGTCCGACTGGCACGCCTGGGCGGGGGAGCATGGGCGCGTGAAACCGGGCGCCGTGGGGGGACACGAATACTGCGGCGAGGTCGTGGCCGCGGGGTCGAACGCGACCTGGGCCGTGGGCGACGTGCTGGTCGCGCCGTTCCTGCTGTCCTGCGGGTCCTGTCCGGCCTGCCGGGCGGGGCAGGAGCACACCTGTCCCACGATGATGTATCCCGGCCTCGGGATGGATGGGGCCTTTGCCGAATACGTGGCGGTGCCCCGCGATCACAACCTGCAACGCCTGCCGGAATGGATGGACCCGGTGCTGGCCGCCGGGCTCGGCTGCCGGGTGATGACGGCCTGGCACGGGCTGACCGACCGGGCGGCCTTGCAGCCCGGCGAATGGCTGGCGGTCTTCGGGACCGGGGGCGTGGGCCTGGCCGGGGTCCTGCTGGGCCGGGCGATGGGTGCGCGGGTGCTGGCGGTGGACCTGGTGGCCGGGAAGCTGGAGCATGCGCTGGCTCACGGCGCGGAAGCGGCGGTGAACGCCGGGGACAAGGACGCCGCGGAGCAGATCCGGCGGATCACCGGTGGCGGCGCCCATGTGGCTCTCGAGGCCGTGGGAATCGAGCCGACCCTGAACGCGGCCCTTGGCGCGCTGCGCCCGCTGGGGCGCCACGTCCAGTGCGGCATGCCCATCGGCCATACCGCGCGGATGGAGATCGACCTCAATGCCGTCTTCATGAAGAACCTGGCCCTCTACGGGTCCAAGGGGATGCCGGCGCACCGCTATCCGCAGCTGTTCAGCCTGATCGAAAGCGGGGCGGTGGACCTGAGCCCGATGATCGGGCGGCAGATCGCGCTGTCCGAGGTCTCGGCCGAGCTGGCCGCGATGGACGGGCCGACCCCGCCGGGGGTGGCGGTGGTCACCGATTTCAGTCGCTGAGGCATCAATGGACATGGGGCAAACCTTGTGGTTATTGCCCCTGACACGCCCGCCGACATCCCGAACGGAGCCCTGCCCATGAAAGCCGCCGTCCTCGTCTTTCCCGGATCGAACTGCGACCGCGACATGATGGTCGCCCTGCGCGCCGCCGGGGCCGACGTCACGCCGGTCTGGCACAAGGACAGCGACCTGCCGGCGGGGCTCGACATGGTGGCGGTGCCCGGGGGCTTTTCCTTCGGGGATTACCTGCGCTGCGGCGCCATCGCGGCGAAATCGCCCATCGCGGGGGCGCTGCGGGCCCATGCGGAGCGGGGCGGCTACGTCCTCGGCGTCTGCAACGGGTTCCAGGTGCTGGCCGAGACGGGGCTGCTGCCGGGCGCGCTGATCCGCAACGCCGGGCTGAAGTTCGTCTGCAAGCCGCAGGCCCTGCGGGTTGAGACCACCGACAGCGTCTTTACCGCCGGATACCGGGCGGGGCAGGAAGTGACCTATCCGATCGCCCACCACGACGGGAACTACGTCGCGGATGCCGGGACGCTGGCCGCGCTGGAGGGCGAGGGCCGGGTGGCCTTCCGCTACATCGGCAATCCCAACGGGTCGGCCGCCGACATCGCCGGGGTCCTGTCGGCCAACCGCCGCGTGCTTGGCCTGATGCCGCATCCCGAGCGGGCGGTGGATGCCGGCCACGGCGGCACCGACGGCACGGCGCTGTTCCGGTCCCTCGTCGGGGCGCTGGAAACCGCCTGAAGCGCCGCGCGGCGGCGGGGCCTGCTTGCCGCGCTGGCAGCCGCGCCGTACTCTGCCCCCATGTCCGCCGAGCGCACCGCCCGATCCGATATCACCGTACCGCGGCGCTGGGGCGCGCGGCTGGCGGTGCTGCTGCTTCTGGTTGTCGCGGTCACGACGATCTACGTCACCAACCAGTATCTCACCCAGCGGTTCACCGAGACGACGCGCAACCGGGCCGAGCTGCGCATCGCGCTCTATACCGGCTCGCTCATCTCGGAACTTCAGCGCGCCTCGGTCGTGCCGCAGCTTCTGGCCCGCGACCCGGCCCTGATCGGGGCGCTGAATTCGGGCGACTACACCCAGTCCTCGCAGCGCCTGCTGTCCTTCGTGGACGAGATCGAGGCCGCCTCGCTGACCCTGCTGGACAGCAGCGGCAAGAGCGTCGCGGCGACCGACCGCAACCGCCTCGGCGAGGATCACAGCCTCACGCTGCACTACGCCCGCGCGATGCAGACCCCTGGCACCGTCTTCACCATCAGCCGGAGCTCGGCGGGCGGCTATGTCTTCTACTACTCCCGCCGGGTCGAGGACGGGGGCAACAACCTGGGCGTGATCCTCGTCGAAGTCGACCTGCAACGGCTCGAGACGAGCTGGGCCGGCGTGTCCGACGCGGTCTTCGTCACGAACGGGGAGGGGCGGATCCTGCTGACGACGGAACCGCGCTGGCGCGGGCTGCGCGAGGCGGAGGCGCTGGACCGCCAGTCCGCCCCTTCGGCCATCGCCCGGGCGATCCGTGCCACCGCGGACTGGAGCGCCCTGCCGGTGGATGCCTACCTGCGCGGCGAGGCCGTGATGCGCACCGAGACGGCGGTGGGGTTCGAGGACTGGCGCATGGTCAGCTTCACCACCTATGCCAGCGTCCGCGAACGGGTGAACGGCGTTCTGGCCCTCGAGATCATGGGGTTCGCCATCCTGCTGGCGGCGACCTTCTGGGCGATGAATCGCAAGACCACGTCGCGCCTGATCATCTTCGCCCGGGAGTCGGCCGAGCTGCGCAAGCTGAACGCCCGCCTGCAGAGCGAGATCGCCGAGCGCGAGAAGGTCGAGAAGGACCTGCAGGTGGCCGAGCAGACCCTGGCGCAATCGTCGAAGCTGGCCGCCCTGGGCGAGATGTCGGCGGCGGTGAGCCACGAGCTCAACCAGCCGCTGGCGGCGATGAAGACCTACCTTGCCGGCGCGCGCCTGCTGCTGTCGCGCAAGCGCCCCGAGGAGGCGATCGCCAGCTTCCAGCGGATCGACGACCTGATCGAGCGGATGGGCGCGATCACCAAGCAGCTGAAGTCCTATGCCCGCAAGGGGGCAGAAAGCTTCGAGCCGGTGGATACCCGGGCCGCCGTCAATGCGGCCCTCGCGCTGATGGAGCCGCAGTTCAAGGCCCGCAACATGACCATCACGCGGACCCTGCCGCCGGGGCCGGTGATGATCCTCGGCGACCGGCTGCGGCTTGAGCAGGTGATCATCAACCTCGTGCGCAACGCCCTCGACGCGACCAAGACGGTGCAGAACCCCTCGATCCACATCCTGCTGGCCGAGGGCGAGACGGTCACCATCCAGGTCCGCGACAACGGCCCCGGGATCGAGAACCTCGAGAACCTCTTCGAGCCCTTCTACACCACCAAGGAGCCCGGCGACGGCGTCGGCCTCGGCCTTGCCATCTCGTCGGGCATCGTGGCCGAGCTGGGCGGGCGCCTGATGGCGCGCAACGCCGCGGCCGGCGGGGCGGTGTTCGAACTTCAGCTGCCGATCCTGACCGATCTGGATGCGGTGACGGCGGCGGAGTAGTCGAAGCGCCCGCAAGGACCTATATGTTCAGCCAACAATGAGACCGGGAGGCTCCTGAAATGGCACAGGCCATGAAGATCGCCATCGTCGACGACGAAAAGGACATGCGTCAGTCCATCAGCCAGTGGCTGGCCCTGTCGGGCTACGACACCGAGACGTTTTCCAGCGCCGAGGACGCCCTGAAGGGCCTCGGTCCCGATTATCCCGGCATCGTGGTCAGCGACATCAAGATGCCCGGCATGGACGGGATGCAGTTCCTCAAGAAGCTGAAGGGCGTGGACAGCACCCTGCCGGTCATCATGATCACCGGTCACGGCGACGTGCCGATGGCGGTGGAGGCGATGCGGATCGGGGCCTTCGACTTCCTCGAGAAGCCGTTCAACCCCGACCGGATGACCGAGCTGGCCAAGAAGGCGACCGTCGCCCGCCGCCTGACCCTCGACAACCGGGCCCTGCGCCGCGAGCTGTCCGACGGCAACGCCCTGATGGGCAAGCTGATCGGGTCCTCGCCCGTGATGGCGCGACTCAAGGAGGATATCCTCGACCTCGGCCAGGCCGACCAGCACGTCCTGATCGAGGGCGAGACGGGCACCGGCAAGACCCTCGTCGCCCATGCCCTGCACGCGGTGGGGGCGCGGGCGAACAAGAAGTTCGTCCTGATCTCCTGTTCGGCCTTCGAGGAAGAGGCCCTGGCCAGGCGCCTTTTCGGCCCCAATGGCCAGGACGATCCGATCCCGGCGATGGAAGAGGCCCGCGGCGGCACCCTGGTGCTGGAGGACATCGAGAGCCTGACCACCGCGCTGCAATCCCGCCTGCTGACCGCGATCAACGAGCAGGGAACCCCGGCCGAGACGCGCATCGTGGCGATCTGCAACCTGCAGGACGAGGGCAAGACCTGCGAGAGCGTCCTGCGCGCCGACCTGTTCTACCGGCTCGCCGCCCTGCGGATGACGGTGCCGCCGCTCCGCCAGCGGGGCGAGGACATCCTGACGCTGTTCACCCGCCTCAGCGAGCAGTTCTCGGACGAATACGGCTGCGATGCGCCGGAACTGTCGGCGCAGGAGGCGGCCCAGCTGCTCCAGGCGCCCTGGCCGGGGAACGTCCGCCAACTCATCAACATCGCGGAGCGGGCCGTGTTGCAGAACCGGCGGGGGTCGGGGACGATCACGTCCCTGCTGATGGCCGACAGCGAAGAGACCGACCCCGGCATGACGACCGAGGGCAAGCCGCTGAAGGAATACGTCGAAGCCTTCGAGCGGATGCTGATCGACAACACCATGCGCCGGCACAAGGGTTCGATCGTGAACGTCATGGAGGAGCTCTGCCTGCCGCGGCGGACGCTGAACGAGAAGATGGCGAAGTACGGCCTGCAGAGGTCGGATTACCTGGACTGAAGA
>JAMWZF010000175.1 GCA_024304875.1 Paracoccaceae bacterium | reverse complement strand
GACAGCCCTTCAACGCCATCGTCACCCCCCGGCCCATCGGCTGGATCTCGACGCGGGGGTCCGAGGGCGACAACCTCGCCCCCTATTCCTTCTTCAACGCCGTCGCCTACACCCCGCCGCAGGTCATGTTCGCCTCGACCTCCGCCAAGGAGGACCGGGACGGGACGAAGGACAGCGTGGCCAACATCCGCGAGACCGGCGTCTTCGCCGTGAACGTCGTCTCCTACGCGCTCAAGGACGTGATGAACCGCACCTCCGGCCCCTGGCCGAAGGAGGTGGACGAGTTCGCCGACGCCGGGATCGAGAAGGCGGAGTGTTCCGAGATCGACTGCCCCCGGGTCGCGGCGGCCCCGGCGACGCTGGAGTGCCGGATGACCCGGATCGTGACCCTCGAGGGAGAAGCGAACCTCGTCGTCTTCGGCGAGGTCGTGGGCGTCCACATGGCGGACGACTGCCTCGTGGACGGCGCCTTCGACGTCACCCGGTTCAACCCGCTGACCCGGCTGGGGTACAAGGACTACAGCGTGATCCGCGAGGTCTTCTCGCTGACACGGCCGGGCGATTGAACCACGCCGCGCCCCGGACCTGATCCGGCGCCTCCGAGCAAGGGCGCGAGGTCCCGGCTCAGGCCCGGGACGGCGACAGCTATCAGCCGGGACTACGCTCCGCCCAGCCGGCGAAGATCTTCTCCAGCGCGACCACGATGTAGTAGAGAACGATCCCGAGGAACGCCAAGGCGATCAGCACCGCGAACATCAGCGGGTAGTCCGAGTTCGTCTTGCCGCTGTCGAACAGCGCCCCGAGGCCCCGGCCGTGGGGCGAGACGATCTCCATCAGGTTCGTCCCGATGAAGGCCAGCGTCACCGCCACCTTCAGCGCGCCGAAGAACTCCGGCAGGGTCTTGGGCAGGGCAATCTTCCAGAACACGGTGAACTGCGACGCGCCGAGCGAGCGCAGGATGTCCCGGTACTCCGGCTCCAGCGTCGACAGGCCGATCGAGACCGACACCGCGATCGGAAAGAAGGAGATCATGAAGGCGATCAGCACCGTGTTGAAATCGTGCGCGCCCACGAACATCAGCGCGACGATGGGAACAACGGTGGCCTTGGGGATGGCGTTGAAGCCGACCAGCAGGGGATAGAGCGCATCGCGCATGAGCCGCGAGAACCCCATGACCATGCCCACCAGCACGCCGAAGACGACGGCGACCAGCAGCCCCACCACGGTCCGCCAGAGGGTCTGCCAACCCATGACGAGGAACAGCTCCCAGTAGCGGGCATAGGCCGGCGGCAGGTCCGAGGGGGAGGCCATGACATAATTGGGCCAGCCGTTCACCCAGACGAGGGCCTCCCAGACGATCAGGAAGACGAGGACTGCGCCGACCGGGGCCAGGAATGCCCGGCTGGTCAGGAAGCCGGCCATCGACCGGCCCGCGGCACCGGCCGCGCCCACGGCGGCAGAGGGGGATCGGACCGGTTCGGGGACATAGGCCATCGCGTCTCTCCTAGTGCATGCCCTGGGCGGCGGAGCCGGGGGGCGGCGCAATCCGGGTCTCGGGTTCGGCCTCCGCCGGTGCCCGGCCCTGGGCGACCTCGATCTGGTGGCGCAGGATCGCCAGCATCTCGGCCGCCTCGGAGGTGTAGAGATGGTCGAGGCTGCGCGGCCCGGTGTCCGGCACGTCGAGGACGTACTGGGTGCGGGCGGGCCGGCCGGACAGGACGACCACCTTGTCGGCGAGGAAGATGGATTCGCGCAGGTCGTGGGTGATCAGGACGCCGGTGAAGGGCTCGCGCTCCTTCACCTGGTGCATGATCTGCCAGAGATCCTCGCGGGTGAAGGCGTCGAGGGCGCCGAAGGGCTCGTCGAGGATCAGCACCTCGGGCTTGTGGACAAGGGCGCGGCAGAGGGACGCCCGCTGGCGCATGCCGCCCGACAGCTCCGACGGGCGCTTGTCCTCGAAGCCCTTGAGGCCGACGAGTTCGAGAAGATAGCGCGCCCGGTCCTGCTTCTGGGCCTTGGTCAGCTTGTTGGGCACGATCTCGAGCGGCAGCATGACGTTCTGCAGGATCGTCCGCCATTCCAGCATGACCGGGTTCTGGAAGGCCATGCCCACGGTCGATCGCGGCGACTTCACCTTCTCCCCGTGCAGCCAGACCTCGCCATGGTCGGGCTTCAGAAGGCCCGCCACCAGCTTGGTCAGGGTGGACTTGCCGCACCCGGACGGCCCGACGACGGCGACGAAGCCGCCCTCGGGAACCGAGACGTTCAGCCCGTCCAGCACCGGCAGCGTGCCGGCCTCGGTCCGGTAGGCGTGGCGGACGTCGCGAATGTCGATGAGGTTGGTCATGCGGCCCCCGAAGACCGGGGCGGCCCGAGGTCCGCCTTACGAGGATGTCCCGTAAGGCGGGTTTCGGCCCGCCCCTGTCTGGTTATTGAAGCGTGAAGCCGCCCTCGGGCAGATAGGCGTCGGTGAAATAGAGCGACGCGTCAGGCTCGGTCTGGAACTCGTAGGTCAGCTTCATCTGCTCCAGCGAGGCCGCGAAGCGCTCGTCGTCGATGTCGCCGAAGCCGTTCTCCATGACCCAGTCGGTCATCACGTTCTGCTCCAGCGCCAGCTCGAAGCGGTTCTCTTCCAGCTCGGCATCCGCGGCCGGGTTGCGCTCCATCAGCGAGGCCATGGCCGCGTCCTTGTCGTCGATGGCGTCCTGCCAGCCCTGCGCCACGGCGGTCAGGAAGCCGGTGACGGCCTCGGGGTTCGCCTCGGCGAAGTCCGTGTTCACGATGATCGCGTTGCCGTAGAGGTCGACGCCGTAGTCGGCCATCAGCATGACCGAGAGGTCGGCCTCCTCGACGCCCAGACGGATGGTGTTCAGGGTCGAGGTGAAGGAGAAGCCGGTGATCGCGGCCACGTTGCCCTCGGCCAGCATCGGCTCGCGGGTGGGGAAGCCGACCGGTTCGATGGTGATCGCGTCCACGTCTAGGTCGTTCTCGGCGGCAAAGATCGGGAACTGCGCCCAGGCGCCGTCCGGCGGCGGCGCGCCGAGGACCTTGCCCTCGAGGTCGGCCGGGGTCTCGACACCGAGCGACTTGCGGCCGATCACGGCGAAGGGCGGCTTGTCGTAGATCATCATGACGGCGGTCACCGGCGCGCCGGGGTTCTGGTCGAGGAACTTCACGAGGGAGTTGATGTCGGCAAAGCCGATCGGGAAGGCGCCCGTCGCCACCTTCGGGATCGCTTCGAGAGAGCCGTTGCCGGCGGTGATCTCGGTGGTGATCCCCTGCTCCTCGAAGCGGCCGTTGTCGATGGCGGCGAAATAGGGCGCGGCGGGGCCTTCGAATTTCCAGTCGAGGGCGAAGGGCATGTCGGTCGCATGCGCTTCGGCATGGGCGGCGGTGCCAAGGGCAAGGGCGCCGAGGGTAACGAGGGGCTTGAGGTACATCTGTCTCTCCGTTGAAGTCACCGGACGTATGCCTCGTCCGTTGGGATGGGTTACGCCATGATGGGGCGCGGTTCTGCCTGTCGCAACGGCAAATGCCTCTTTGCGGGGCGGCGTCCGCCCGAAACTGCCCGATTCATGGGCATTTCTTCCCGGCCCGCGACCTCTCCGATGAGACTTGCATCATCTCTTGAAGCCGCCCCTGCCCTTTGCTCTGCTCCGGGGCATCGAGGCGACGGAGGCCAGGGCCCATGACCACGAAAATCGGCATCATCGGCGGCTCGGGCCTCTACGAGATCGAGGGGCTGGAAGGAGCGAGCTGGACCGAGGTGGAGACGCCCTGGGGCCGGCCCTCGGACGCGATCCTGACCGGGCGGCTGGGCGGCGTGGACATGGCCTTTCTCCCCCGCCACGGGCGCGGCCACGTCCATGCGCCGAGCCAGGTCCCCTACCGCGCCAACATCGACGCGCTGAAAAGGCTGGGCTGCACCGACGTCGTCGCGATCTCGGCCTGCGGGTCCTTCCGCGAGGACTACGCGCCGGGGGACTTCGTGATCGTCAGCGACTTCATCGACCGGACCTTCGCGCGGGAGAAGTCGTTCTTCGGCACCGGCTGCGTCGCCCACGTCAGCGTCGCGCACCCTGTCTGCACCCGCCTCGGCGACGCCGCCGAGGACGCCGCCCGCGCCGCCGGGGTCACGGTCCACCGGGGCGGAACCTACCTCGCGATGGAGGGGCCGCAGTTCTCCTCGGTCGCGGAATCGAAGATGTACCGCGAGGTCTGGGGCGCGGACGTGATCGGCATGACCAACATGCCCGAGGCCAAGCTCGCCCGCGAAGCCGAACTCTGCTACGCCGCCGTCGCCATGGTCACCGACTACGACAGCTGGCACCCGGACCACGGCACGGTCGACATCTCGGACATCATCGCGATCCTCGGCGCCAATGCGGCCGCGGGCCGGGCGCTGGTGGCGGGCCTGCCCGAACGGCTCGGCGGCGACAGGGCCCCCTGCCCCCACGGCTGCGACCGGGCGCTGGAGCACGCCGTCATGACCGCCCCGGACAAGCGCGACCCGGCCCTGCTCGCCAGGCTGGACGCCGTCGCGGGCCGGGTGCTGACCCGCTAGGACCGGGTGCCGCCCTCCCGGCCCCGCGCCTACGCCCAGCCACCAGCCCGGACCCGATCACCCCTTGGCGTCCGCCTCTGCCATGAACTCCCGGATGAAGCGCCGGATCTCCCGCGCGGCCGAGGTGTCGAGGTCCTTGCAACGGGCGATGAAGGCGTCCCGCTCGGCCTTGTCCAGCCGAAGGATCAACTGGCTGTCCTTCTTCTTGGACTTCTTGTCGCCGTCTTTGTCTTTCTTGCCCAAGGGTCACCGGCCTCTTGACGTTTCGCATATCATTTGTATATACAACGCCTATACGAGGCACCTGCGATCCTTAACAGGGACCGCACAGGAAAAGGAACATAATAATGAACACGCAGATTGCCCGCGCCTTCCTTGTCCGCGACCGGCTGGACTGGCGCCGCCCCCACCTCAGCTGGCTCTCCGCCGCGCTCTACGGGTTCGGACTGAAGCGGCGCTGAGCCGCCTCGGCCCTTGCGCCCCGGGGGTCCATGCGCTCTGACTGGCCGGACGTCAGCCCTGCACACGGCAAGGACCCCCGATGGCCAGACACCACACCATCACCGACTACATCCGCACGATCCCCGACTTCCCCAAGCCCGGGATCCTGTTCCGGGACGTGACCACGCTCTTCGCCGACCCGCGGGGCATGCGCCTGTGCATCGACCAGCTTCTGCACCCCTACGCCGGTACGCGGATCGACAAGGTGGCGGGGCTGGAGGCGCGGGGCTTCATCCTCGGCGGCGCCATCGCTCACCAGCTGGCCGTCGGCTTCGTGCCGATCCGCAAGGCGGGCAAGCTGCCGGGCAAGGTCCTCTCCCAGGCCTATACCCTCGAATACGGCGAGGCGGTCATGGAGATCCACGACGACGCCATCGAGGCCGGAGAGCGGGTCCTCCTGGTGGACGACCTCCTCGCCACGGGCGGCACCGCCGAGGCCGGTATCCGGCTGATCGAGCGGCTGGGAGGAGAGATCGTCGGCTGCGCCTTCATCATCGACCTGCCGGACCTCGGCGGCCGCGCCCGGCTGGAGAAGCTGGGCATGGAGGTCGAGACGCTCTGTGCCTTCGAGGGCGACTGAGGCAGGCGGCCGCAGGGGCGCTGCGCCGATCCCGCGGTGCGCCCCCCGCCCTGGTCCGTTTTAGACCGGCCCCGTTTCGGGGGCCGCGGGGCGAGGGGCACTGACGCCGTCAACCTGAGCTTTGGCCCCTTCGAGGCCGACTCGCCCGCCACATTGTCATGGCGATCCTAAGACAGGGTTAATCGCGCTGCGGAAGGACCGCGCCGGGGTTCAGGATGCACTTCGGGTCCAGCGCCGCCTTCACGGCCCGCATCATCGCCAGCTTGGCCGGATCGCCGTATTTCGCCAGGTCCGCCACCTTCAGCCGCCCGACGCCATGCTCGGCCGCGACCGACCCGCCGCGCGCATGGACCATGTCGTGCAGGCAGGCCTTGATCGCGGCGCGGTCGCCGTCGTGGTCGTCCCGGCTGCGGCCCTGCACCGGGAAGACGTTGTAATGCAGGTTGCCGTCGCCGAGGTGGCCGAAACAGTTGATCCGGAACTCGCCGATCCGGGCCAGCTCCCCGGGCGCGGCGGCGATGAACCCCGCGACCTCGGACAGCGGCAGCGAGATGTCGTGCGACGACACCGCTCCGATCCGCCGGTTCGCCTCGGGGATCGTCTCGCGGAAGGTCCAGAGGTCGCCCCGCTGGCCTTCGCTCTGCGCGATCACGCCATCCTCCGCGAGACCCGCGTCGGCAGCACGCTCGAACAGCTCTTCCACCACCTCCGCCGCGCCCGCGTGCAGGCCCACCTCGATCAGCACGCCCCAGTCCGGCATGTCCGGCATCGGCGCGCGGACCTCGGGGCCGACCTCCGCGAGAAAGGCCGCCCCCTGCCCCGAGATCAGCTCGAAGCCGCTGACGGCCTCGCCCGCCACCTCCCCGGCCAGGGCCAGAAGGTCCAGCGCGGCTTCGGGC
>JAMWZF010000174.1 GCA_024304875.1 Paracoccaceae bacterium | reverse complement strand
GTGACGCTGTCGAGGTTCACCACGCCGCTGTTGATCTCCTCGAGGCCGCCGGACTGCTGCGCGGCGCCCTCGGCGATCTCGGCGACATGGGCCGCGATCTCGTTCACACGGCCGACGATGGCGTCGAGGGCGGCGCCGGCCCGGCCGACAAGCTCGACGCCGTGACCGACCTTGGCGCCGCTGTCGGTGATCAGCGACTTGATCTCGGTCGCCGCATCGGAGGAGCGCTGCGCAAGGGCCCGGACCTCGGAGGCGACGACGGCGAAGCCCTTGCCGGCCTCTCCCGCGCGGGCAGCCTCGACCCCCGCGTTCAGGGCCAGGAGGTTGGTCTGGAACGAGATGTCGTCGATCACGCCCACGATGTTTGAGATCCGGCCCGACCCTTCGGAGATCGCATCCATCGCCGCCACGACGGCGCGGACGGTATTGCCGCCGGCCTCCACCTCCTTGCGGGCCTCGGTCACGATCCTCTCGATGCTGCGGGTCCTGTCCGCGGCGGAACGGACGGATGTCGTCATCTGGGACAGGGCGGCCGCGGTTTCCTCCAGCGTGGCGGCCTGGGTTTCGGTGCGCTGCGACAGGCTGTCGGACGAACTGGAGATCTCCGACGCGCGCTGGCCGATCGCCGCACTCGCGCCCTGGACCTGGCCGAGCGCCTGTTCCAGCCGGACGAGCGTGGCGTTGAAGTCCTCGCGCAGGGCCGCGAACCCGGGCGGGAAGTCGGCGACGATGCGCGCCGTGAGATCGCCGCCGGCGAGGTCGGAGAGCCGGGCGCTGAGTTCGGCCATGACCTGCCCCTGCTCTTCGGCGCGCTGGCGCTGCGCCTCCGCCAGGGCGGCCGATTCGTCCCGCAGGCGGACCGTCTCGGCCTCGAAGGCGACGATGGAGCGGGCCATCTCGCCCAGTTCGTCCTGGCCGTCGATCCCACGGATCGGCCCTTCCAGCGTGCCGGCGGTGATGCGGTCGATCACGTCGCGCAGGTAGAGGATACGGCCCGAGAAGTGCCGGAAGCTGGCGATGGAGAAGGCGATCGTCGGGATCGCGACGCCGAGTCCGAGGATCAGCTTGACGATGTAGACCAGCCGGTCGCGCGACTCGCCCGCCGCCGAGAGGGTGCCGATCCGCCCTGTCAGGGCGGTTTCCTCGGCCCGGAGCGTGTCGATCCAGTCCGAGGAGATGCGGAACCACTCCGGCGCGGTGAGCCCGCCGGCATCGCCTGCGAGCCGGGTTGCGGCGACCTGATCGCGGGCGTCCAGATAGGCCTGGTAACTGTCCGCTCCAGTGAGGTTGGCGGACCAGGTGTCGTCGGCGTAGGTGAGCATGGCCAGTTCAAGGAAGGCCCCCTGCCCGCCGCCGAGCGCGGTGAAGCGGTCCATCAGCGCCGGAGCGGGTCCGCCGCCGAGGATCGTGGCCCCGGTGGCCCGTTCGAGGCCCGCCCGCTCCTTCGCAGCGCCGATGAGGGCGCGCACCTCGAGCAGGGTGTCGAGGTCCTCCTGCGTCGCGCGGGCGTCATCGACCCGGGACAGGGCGAGTCCTTCGGTGATCATGTCGGTGTAGTAGGCCGCCATCTCGGCCACGGGGAGCGCGAGAGCATCGACCGAGGCGCGCATGCCGTCCAGTCCCTCCAGGCCCTCGATGACATTGCCGTAGAGCGCGGGGTGGGCCTGACGCATGCGCGTCACGCCCTCGATCAGGGCGGCCCGGGACCGGTCCGTGGCCTGCCGCTGATCGGTCAGGTTCCGGGCGAAGGTCTCTCCTCCCGACGAGATGTAGCTGGCCGAGAAGCCGCGTTCGCGCTGCAGGTCGTGGATCAAGTCGTTCACCAGGGCGGATTCGGCGGCAAAGACGCGCCCCGTCGCGGAGGCGGCGACGCGGCCGCGGGCGTGGATGAACTCCTCCACCAGAAGGACGCCGCAGATCGCCACAAGCGGTCCGGTGACGAGGAGCATCGTGGTGCGCAATTTCATCGGCGGTCTCTCGGTCAGCCATCACAGGTCCTGAAGGGCTAGCGCCGCAGGTGCGAAGATTTTCCTAAGGCCGCAGGGCCGACGTGGCCGCCGCTGCACCGCTTTTGGATCGAATTGACGCGACCTCAGGCCGCCCCGGGCCTGCCTGCCGTCTCGCGCACCGTGCGGGCCAGGTCGCCCAGCGCGGCGGTGATCGGGCTTGAGCGCCGCCAGATCATGCCGATGGTCCGCTTCGGGCCGGGGTCGGGAAAGCGGGCGATGGCGACCGCGGCGGAGCGGGTTTCGACCGGAACCGCCATTTCGGGGATCAGCGTCACCCCGATGCCGGCGCCGACCATCTGCACGAGGGTGGAGAGCGAGGAGCCGTCCATCAGCTCGCGCGGGGCCGAGGGCATGGCGCAGAAGGACAGGGCCTGGTCGCGGAAGCAGTGGCCCTCCTCGAGCAGCAGGAGCCGCATCTCGCGCAGTTTCTCGGGGCCGGGCACGGGATCGTTCGCCTGGGCGGCGGGCCGCACCAGAACGAAGGCCTCGTCGAAGAGCGGAACCTCGGTCAGGCCGGGCTCGCGGATCGGCAGGGCGACCACGGCGGCGTCGAGGTTGCCATCGGTCAGCTCTGCCACCAGCCGCGCGGTCTGCGTCTCGCGGATGCGCAGGTCGAGGCCGGGATGCCGGGCGGTGAGGTCGGCCACCAGCGAGGGCAGGATGTAGGGCGCGACGGTGGGGATGACGCCGAGGCGGAGCTGCCCGGCAAGGCCGGTCTCCGCCGCGCGGGCGAGGTCGGTCAGTTCGTCGACATGGCGCAGGATCTCGCGCACGCGGACCGCCACCTCCTGCCCGAAGCCGGTCAGCCGCACCTGCCGCGTGCCCCGCTCGAACAGGGGCGTGCCGAAGCCCTCCTCCATCTGGCTGATCTGCATGGACAAGGCGGGCTGCGAGACGTTGGACACCTCGGCCGCGCGCCCGAAGTGGCCCTGCCGGGCGAGCGCCTCGAAGTAGCGCAGCTGACGGAGGGTGAGACCTTTCATAAGATGAACTTATCACGAATATCAGCGTTTCCAACTTCTTCCTATCGCCTGGCTTCGTTAGAATGGTTCCAGAATCGCCAACGACCCCAATCAGACAGGGAGAGAAGACATGGACGGTAACGCACCCGGAGCCATGGGCGGATGCCCGTTTCCCCACACGGTCAACAGCGCGCGGAGCAACCGCGACTGGTGGCCGAACCAGCTCAACCTCAAGATCCTGCACCAGAATTCGACCTCGCTCGACCCGCACCGGGGCGAGTTCAAGTACGCCGAGGCGTTCAAGGGCCTCGACCTCGCCGCGGTGAAAGACGACCTCGCCAGGCTGATGACCGACAGCCAGGACTGGTGGCCGGCGGACTACGGCCATTACGGTCCGTTCTTCATCCGCATGGCCTGGCATTCCGCCGGGACCTACCGCACGGCGGACGGCCGGGGCGGATCGCGCGCGGGCACCCAGCGCTTCGCGCCGCTGAACTCCTGGCCGGACAACGGCAACCTCGACAAGGCCCGCCGCCTGCTCTGGCCGATCAAGCAGAAGTACGGCGATGCCCTCAGCTGGGCCGACCTGATGATCCTGACCGGGAACGTCGCGCTGGAGACGATGGGCTTCAAGACCTTCGGCTTCGGCGGCGGCCGCGAGGACATCTGGGAACCCGAGGAGGACATCTACTGGGGCCGCGAGGCCGAGTGGCTGGCCGTCTCCGGCGGCGAAGGCAGCCGCTACAGCGGTGACCGCGTCCTCGAGAACCCCCTCGCCGCCGTGCAGATGGGCCTGATCTACGTGAACCCCGAAGGCCCCGACGGGAACCCCGATCCGCTGGCGTCGGCCCGCGACATCCGCGAGACATTCGCCCGGATGGCGATGAACGACGAGGAGACCGTCGCCCTGACCGCCGGCGGCCACACCTTCGGCAAGGCCCACGGCAACGGCAAGCCCGAGGACATGGGGCCGGAGCCGGAGGCGAGCCCGCTGCACCAGATGGGCCTTGGCTGGACCCACGCGGGCGGCACGGGAATGGGCATCGACACCATGACTTCGGGCATCGAGGGCCCGTGGACCCGCACCCCGACCCAGTGGGACATGAGCTACTTCGACCTGCTGCTGGGCTACGAGTGGGAGCTGACCAAGTCGCCCGCCGGCGCGAACCAGTGGACGCCCATCGGCATCCGCGACGAGGACAAGGCGCCGCAGGTCGACGGGTCCGGCAACACCGTCATCCCGATGATGACCACCGCCGACATGGCGATGAAGATGGACCCGGAGTACCGCAAGATCTCCGAGCGGTTCCACAAGGACCCCGAGGCCTTTGCCGATGCCTTCGCCCGCGCCTGGTTCAAGCTGACCCACCGCGACATGGGGCCGAGGGCCTGCTACCTGGGGCCGGAAGTGCCGGAGGAAGAGCTGATCTGGCAGGATCCGGTGCCGGCGGTCGATCATCCGCTGGTGGACAGCGCCGACATCGACGCGCTGAAGGCCGCCGTGCTGGACGCGGGGATCGCGGTGGAGGACCTCGTCTCGGTCGCCTGGAACTCGGCCGCCTCCTACCGCGGCTCGGACCGGCGCGGCGGGGCCAACGGTGCCCGCATCCGCCTCGCCCCGATGAAGGACTGGGAGAGCAACGAGCCGGCCAAGCTGGCCGAGGTTCTGTCCAAGCTGGAGGCGATCAAGGCCGACTTCGACGGCAAGGGCGACAAGAAGATCTCGCTCGCCGACCTGATCGTCCTCGCCGGCGGGGCCGGTGTCGAGGCGGCGCTGAAGGCGGGCGGTCATGACCTGAAGGTGCCTTTCACCCCGGGCCGGACCGATGCGACGCAAGAGCAGACCGACGTCGAGAGCTTCGAGCCGCTGGAGCCCATCGCGGACGGCTTCCGCAACTACCTCAAGGGGACCTACTCGGTCCGCGCCGCGGAGCTGCTGATCGACCGGGCGCAGCTTCTGGGTCTTGGCGCGCCGCAGATGACCGTGCTTGTCGCGGGGATGCGGGCGATCGGGGCGAACCATGCGGGGTCGGACCTCGGCGTCCTGACCGACCGGCCGGGCGCGCTGACCAACGACGTGCTGGTGAACCTGCTCAGCATGGACACGGTCTGGGCCCCGCTCGACGACAAGGAGGTCGAGTTCGAGGGCAAGGACCGGGCGACCGGCGCGCCGAAGTGGAAGGCCAGCCGCGTGGACCTCGTCTTCGGTTCCAACTCGCAGCTGCGGGCGCTGGCCGAGCACTACGCCCAGGAGGACGCCAAGGACCGTTTCGCCGCGGACTTCGTGGCGGCCTGGGTTCAGGTCATGGAAGCGGACCGCTTCGACCTGCACCGCTGAGGCGTCTGCATCGCTGAACGGATCGGCGTCCGGTTTCGACCGGGCGCCGATTTACGTTTCAGGCGAGCGTGCTCGGGTCGAAGTCCGGGCCGGTGACGAGGATCGCCCGGAAGTCGTTCACGTTCGTCCCGGTCGGGCCGGGCACGAAGAGGTCCCCTGCCGCGTGGAATGCGCCCCAGGCGTCGTGGCCCGCCAGCGCCGCCGCCGGGTCGGTGTCGCCAGCGCGCATGCGCGCCGTGCTCTGCCCGTCGGCGAAGGCGCCGGCGTTGTCCTGCGAGCCGTCGATCCCGTCGGTGTCGGCGGCGAGGGCGTGGATGCCCCCCTGCCCTTCGATCCCCTGCGCGAAGGCCAGCAGGAACTCGGTGTTCCGCCCGCCCCGGCCGCCGGTGCCCCTGATCGTCACCGTGGTCTCGCCGCCCGAGAGGATCAGGACCGGCGGCGCGAAGGGCCGCGCCCTGGTGGCCGCCTCGCGGGCGATGGCGGCGTGCATCAGGCCGATGTCGCGGGCCTCTCCCTCGATGGCGTCCGACAGGATCACGGCGGGGATGCCGGCGGCCTGCGAGGCCGCGGCGGCGGCCTCGAGAGAGAGGCCGGCGGAGCCGATGACGCGCGCCTCGTTGCGGGCAAAGACCCGGTCGGCGGGGTCCGGCGGCGGGGCGGCACGGCGAAGCGCCTCTCTTGCCGCGACGGGCAGGTCGATGCCCCGGGCCGCGATCAGCGCCTGTGCCTCGGCGACCCCGCCCGGGGACGGGACGGTGGGGCCAGAGGCGACCTCGTGTGCCGCGTCGCCCGGCACGTCCGAGACGATGAGAGAGACCACCCGCGCCGGGTGGGCCGCCGCCGCGAGCCGCCCGCCCTTCACCCCGCTGAGGCACTTGCGGATGGCGTTCATCACGCCGATGGGCGCACCCGAGGCGAGGAGCGCGGCATTCAGGGCCTGCTCGTCCGCGAGGGTCATTCCCTCCGGGGGGCAGGGCAGCAGGGCCGAGCCGCCGCCGGTGACCAGGGCGACGACAAGGTCGTCCTCGGTCAGGCCCCGCACCGCGTCGAACATCGCCCCGGTCGCGGCCATGCCTGCGGCATCGGGCACCGGGTGGGCGGCCTCCATCACCGTCAGGTGCCGGCAGGGCGCGGCGTAGCCGTAACGGGTGACGATCACGCCCGAGAGCGGCCCGTCCCAGAGCGCCTCGAAGGCCTGGCCGAGCTGCGCCGCCCCCTTGCCCGCGCCGATGACGACGGT
>JAMWZF010000173.1 GCA_024304875.1 Paracoccaceae bacterium | reverse complement strand
CCGGGATGGGGTCAAGCCAGACGGCGATGGTGCGGGTGCCCTCGACGAGACCCGTGCGCCGGGGTCATTGCAGCGCAGCCGTCTCGGCCGGCAGGGCGGCAACCAGCCGATCGAGGTTGGCAAGGCCCGCCGTCCAGCCGCCCTCGAAATCCGCCAGCGCCTCGGCGCCGACGTAGGACGATGTGGCGACCGAAAGGCCGAGCACCGTACCACCTGCCTCGGCCTCCAGCCGGTAGGTCACGAGGCTGGTCGCAATCCGGGCGCCGGCGGCGTCCACCGTCTCGGTAAAGGCGGCGAGGTGCGGGGCATCCAGCCGGTACCAGCGCGTCTCGACGTGGAACTCCGGCGCCTCGGCGGGACCGCAGCGGTGCCGGTCGATGCCGCCCTCCCGCAGGTCCGAGGCCTCGACGACCAGGACCGTGCCCTCCGAGGGCGCACCCCATTGCTCGCGCATCGCGGCGTCGGTGAGCAGGTGCCACAGCTTTTCGGGCGCGACGGGATAGCGCCGCTCCAGGCTGAACTGTCCGGTGTCCGGGGTCATTCCCTTGTCTCCTGTTCCATGCGGCGGACCAGGGCATCGAGCCGGTCCAGCCGACCCTCCCAGGCCCGTCGTTGTCGGTGCAGCCAGTCCTCGGCCGCCTTCAGCGGTGCCGCCTCGATGTGGACGGTGCGCACCCGGCCCGCCTTTTCCGAGCGCACCAGCCCAGCCGCCTCGAGCTTTTTCAGATGCTTGAGAAAGGTGGGCAGGGCGATGTCGTGGGGCGCGTGCAGGTCGCTGACCGGCGCCGGTCCGTCGGTGAGCCGCTCGATGACAGCCCTCCGGGTCGGGTCGGCCATCGCGGCGAAGAAGCTGTCGAGTTGGTTAGCCATGTGGCTAGGTAATGCGACTCGGGTCGCTGGGTCAAGAACAGTTATCCGATGGGCTAGGTTTTCCGCTGGCGGGTAAGGGAAGCCTGACTGGCTCGTTTCGGGGCGCGGTCATAGAAGCCGCCATCCTTCAACGAGACACAGAAATGAACATTTACCTCATCCTCAAGACTTTACACGTCCTGGCCGCGATCACATGGGTCGGCGGCGGACTTGCCTGCACGGCGCTGATGACGATGTCGGGGCGCGACGGCGACCGGCTGTTGCGGACCCTGGGCGTCCTCGCCCCCATCGGCGCCGTGATGGGCCCGTCGAGCCTCGTCGTCATGCTGACCGGTGGGCTGCTGGTCTGGACCGGCGCCTGGGGCTTCGCTCCCTGGATCGCCGTTTCCCTCGCCTGCGCGGGCACGGGTTTCCTGATCGGCGCGTTCAAGATCGGCCCCGCCTTCGGCCGGGTCGGCAGGATGCTGGCCGAGGGCGACCGGCGCGGCGCACTGGCACAGGTCGCGGCGCTGACCTGGCCCGGCCGGATCGAGCAGGCGCTGCTGATCACCACCGTCGTCTTCATGGTGGTAAAGCCGGCCCCGGCCGACATGGCACCGGTCGGCCTGATCCTGGCCGTGCTCTTCGCTGCCATCGCGGCGCAGACCCGGATGGCCAGGCGACCGACCCTCGCCTGATCGGGTCTCATGGCTGAAAGGGCCCGTTTGGCGGGCCCTTTCGCATGTGAGCGGGCGGCCCTTACTCCGACATCGCCTCGCCGACGTCCTGGATCGCGTCGCCGGTGTCGCTCGCGGCCTCGCCGATGGTGTCCTGCGCGTTGTCGAGTGCCTGCTGGCCCTCCGGGGTCAGTGCCAGGACGTCGAAGTAGATCAATCCCCAGATGATGATCCCGATCAGCAGGATGAGTGCCAGAATCCGGCCCATGGACGTGCTCCCTCTCGCTTGCGTCTGCTCGTGAACGCCACCCACCGGTAGAGGGTTCCGGCCCGGCCCGCCACCAGATAGGCTCCGGCCCATGGCTCATCCCCGATTCATCCACCTGCGCACCCACTCGGAATATTCCCTGCTCGAGGGGGCCATGCGCCTCAAGAAGCTGCCGGACCGGGCCGCCGCCCTCGGCATGCCCGCGGTCGCCCTGACCGACACCAACAACATGTTCGCGGCGCTGGAATTTTCCGAGGGCGCGTCCAAGGCCGGGATCCAGCCCATCGTCGGTTGTCAGGTCGATCTGGCCTATGCCATCCCCGAGCCGGGCAAGCGCGCCCTGCCACCCGCACCCGTCGTCCTGCTGGCCCAGTCCGAGGCCGGCTACGAGGCGCTGATGAAGCTCAACACATGCCTCTACCTCGGCGAGGGCCGCGACTGGCCGCAGGTCACGGTAGAGGAGCTCTGCACCCATTCGCAGGGCGTCATTTGCCTCACCGGCGGCCCCGACGGCCCCTTCGGCCGGCTGGTCCGCGCGGGGCAGGAGGGGGCCGCCGACATCCTGCTGAACAAGCTGGCCCCTCCCTATCAGGACCGCCTCTACATCGAACTCCAGCGCCATCCCGGCGAGGACGGCCGCACCACTGAGGCCGAGCGCGCGACCGAGCGCTGGTTCGTCGAGACGGCCTATGCCCGCGACCTGCCGCTGGTCGCCACGAACGACGTCTACTTCCCGGACGCCAAGATGTACGAGGCGCACGACGCCCTGATCTGCATCGCCGAGGGCGCCTACGTCGACCAGAACGAACCCCGCCGCACCCTGACTCCGCAGCACTACTTCAAGTCGCCCGAAGAGATGTGCGTCCTCTTCGCCGACCTGCCCGAAGCCACCCAGAACACCGTCGAGATCGCCCGTCGCTGCGCCTTCAAGGCCTACAAGCGCGACCCGATCCTGCCGAAGTTCGCCGACGACGAGGTCGAGGAACTCCGCCGGCAGGCCAACGAGGGCCTCCAGGCCCGCCTCGCCGTGATCCCCCATGCCGCCAGCGTCGAGGAATACCAGAAGCGCCTCGATTTCGAACTCGACATCATCGAGGGCATGGGATTTCCCGGTTACTTCCTGATCGTGGCCGACTTCATCAAGTGGGCCAAGGATCACGACATTCCCGTCGGCCCCGGCCGCGGCTCGGGCGCCGGCTCCCTCGTCGCCTATGCGCTCACGATCACCGACCTCGACCCCCTCCGCTATGCCCTCCTGTTCGAGCGGTTCCTGAACCCCGAGCGGGTCTCCATGCCCGACTTCGACATCGACTTCTGCATGGACCGCCGCGAGGAGGTGATCCGCTACGTGCAGGAGAAATACGGCCGGGACCGGGTGGGCCAGATCATCACCTTCGGCGCCTTGCTCTCCAAGGCCGCGGTGCGCGACGTGGGCCGGGTCCTCCAGATGCCCTACGGCCAGGTCGACCGCCTGTCCAAGATGATCCCGGTGGAAGGGGTCAAACCCGTCTCCATCGAGAAGGCCCTCGCCGACGAACCCCGCCTGCGCGAGGCCGCCAAGGCCGAGCCGGTGGTCGAGCGCCTCCTCACCTACGGCCAGCAGGTCGAGGGCCTGCTCCGCAACGCCTCCACCCACGCCGCCGGGGTCGTCATCGGCGACCGCCCGCTGGACGAACTGGTGCCGCTCTACCGCGACCCCCGCTCGGACATGCCGGCCACCCAGTTCAACATGAAGTGGGTCGAGCAGGCGGGCCTCGTGAAGTTCGACTTCCTCGGCCTGAAGACCCTGACCGTGATCCAGAACGCGATGGACCAGATCCTCGCTTCCGGCCGTGACCTGCACGTCGCCGCGGACGGCACGAAACTCTACGACCCCGAGCCGGGCACCGAGAACCAGATCAACGCCATCCCGCTGGACGACGAGAAAAGCTACAAGCTCTACTCGGCGGCCAAGACCGTCGCCGTGTTCCAGGTGGAAAGCTCGGGCATGATGGATGCCCTGCGGCGCATGAAACCCACCTGCATCGAGGACATCGTCGCGCTGGTGGCGCTCTACCGCCCCGGCCCGATGGAAAACATCCCGAAGTATTGCGAGGTCAAGAACGGGATTTCCGAGCGCGAGAAACTGCACCCCACCGTCGATCATATCCTCGACGAGACCCAGGGCATCATCGTCTACCAGGAACAGGTGATGCAGATCGCGCAGGAGATGGCGGGCTACTCCCTCGGCGGCGCCGACCTGCTGCGCCGCGCGATGGGCAAGAAGATCCAGGAGGCGATGGACGCCGAGCGGCCAAAGTTCCTTGCCGGGGCCAAGGCCAACGGCGTGGACGAGAAGAAGGCGCTGGAGACCTGGGCACTGCTCGACAAGTTCGCCAACTACGGCTTCAACAAGTCCCACGCCGCCGCCTACGCCGTGGTCAGCTACCAGACCGCCTGGCTCAAGGCGAACCACCCGGTCGAGTTCATGGCCGGCGTGATGAACTGCGACATCCACCTGACGGAAAAGCTGCGGGTCTACTTCCAGGAAGTGAAAAAGGGCCTCGGCCTGCCGGTGGTGCCGCCCTGCGTGAACCGGTCAGAGGCGACGTTCACCGTGAAGGACGGCGCGCTGGTCTATGCCCTCGGCGCTTTGAAGAACGTAGGCGTCGAGGCGATGAAACTGATCGTCGAGGGCAGGGGCGACAAACCCTTCGCCACCCTCTTCGACCTCGCCCGCCGGGTGGACCTCAAGCGCGTCGGCAAGCGGCCCTTGGAGAACCTCGCCCGCGCCGGGGCCTTCGACCAGCTCGACCGCAACCGGCGGCGGGTGCTGGAATCGCTCGACGCGCTCGTCGGCTATTCCGCCGCGATCCACGACCAGCGCGAGTCGAACCAGGTCTCGCTCTTCGGCGAGGCGGGCGACGACCTGCCCGAGCCGCGCCTTTCCCCTGCCGACGACTGGCCCGCCGCCGAGCGTCTGATCGAGGAATCGAAAGGCATCGGCTTCTTCCTCTCCGGCCACCCGCTCGAGGATTACGCCGCCTATCTCCGCCGCACCGGGGTCAAGTCGCTGGCCGAGGTCGAGCGCGAGGCCCTGAAAGGCCCCTGCGTCGTCAAGATGGCCGGCTACGTCGAGGGCCGGCAGGAACGCAAATCCGCCCGCGGCAACCGCTTCGCCTTCGTCCAGTTCACCGACGAGGAGAACGGCGAATACGAGGTCACCGTCTTCTCCGAGGCGCTGGAGCAGAACCGCGACAACCTCGAGACCGGCTCCAAGGTCGTCGTCACTTGCGAGGCGACGATGGAGGCGGACCAGTTGAAACTGCTCTGCCGCGGGGTGACTCCGATCGACGAGGTCGCGGCCAGCGCGGGCGCCATGGCCCTGCGCGTCTTCATCGACGGCGCCGAGGCGCTTGCGCCGGTGCACGACGTGCTGGTGGCGGCCCGCAAGGACAAGGTAAAGGGCGCCCGCGGACCCATCACGCTTACCTTCGACGACGCCGAACTGGGCGAGGTGGACATCGAGGCGCCCGAGGACTGGCCGGTCGGCCCGCAGATCCGCGCCGCCCTCCGCTCGCTTCCCGGCGTGATCGAGGTGCAGGACCTCTGAGCGCCCCCATACCCCGGCACACCGCCCAAGGACCCCCGTGGATGCAGTGCGAAGTCATCCTTTCGACCTACAACAACCCGCGCTCGCTCGAGCTGTGCCTGCTGTCGGTCGCCCTTCAGCGCCGCGTCCCGGACGGGATCTGCATCGCCGACGACGGATCGGGGCCCGAGACCGAGCGCGTCATCCGGCGCTTCGCGGACGAGGTCAGTCCCTGTCCGGTGCGGCACGTCTGGCACGAGGATACCGGGTTCGAGAAGGGCAAGATCCTCAACAAGGCCATTGCCAGTTCGGCGGCAGAGGTCATCGTCTTCATCGACGGGGACGTGATGATCCACCCGGATTTCGTGCAACGGCACCTTGACCTGACGCGCCCCGGCCTGTTCTCCACCGGCAGCCTGATCCGGCTGGACGCACAGGCCACCGCCTCGGTCACCGAGGACGACCTGCGCAGCGGCGCCGTCTTCGACCGGGGCTGGCTGTCGCGGGCGGGGGCGATCACCAGCCTGTCCACCTGGCTCAAGACCCGGCCCGGCCCCGTGCCCCTCATGGACCTGCTGGAGCGCATCTCGCCGGTGCGCCGGGCGCTGTGCGGCGCCAACGCCTCGGTCTGGCGCAGCGACCTGATCGCCGTGAACGGCTACGAGGAAAGCATCGCCTACGGCGGCCAGGACAAGCACCTTGGCGTGCGTCTGAACAACGCCGGAGTGCGGGGGCGGCACCTGCGGTACTCCGCGCCGCTGGTCCACCTCGACCATCCCCGCGCCTACGCCGATCCCGAAAAGATGCGCCGCCACCGCGCCCTGATCGAGGAGATCCGCAAGAGCGGGACAGTGCGCGCGACCAAGGGGCTGGACCAGTACCTCGAGGACTGACCGAGAACCTGTGGGCGCAACTTCGCCGCCGGGGCGGCGCGGACCATCGGCCAAGTTTACGCATCGCCATCCCTGCCCTAGGATCCGCCGCCATGACCAGACGGATCCGCCCTCTCTTGCGCCTTGCCCCCGCCCTCGCCACCGCTCTGGCGCTTGCGGCCTGCGTCGATCCGATGCGCAACGTCGAACGCCTGAGCGAGACCGAAATTTCCGATGCCGAAGCCGCCCGCATGGCCGCGAGCGGCGAGACGCGCGCCATCGGCGGGGCGGGGTTCCTGGGGGACCTGCTGGGCG
>JAMWZF010000172.1 GCA_024304875.1 Paracoccaceae bacterium | reverse complement strand
GCTCGGCTCGGTCTGGGGGGCCTTCGCCGGCGCGATGATCCTCGGCATCAGCCAGGCCGTCGGCTTCCGGATCAGCCCCGGTTTCGGCATCCTCGCCGGCCACCTCGTCTTCCTCGCGGTCCTCGCCATCCGGCCGCAGGGCATCTTTCAACGCAAGTCCTGAGGGAAGCGCATCATGAGCTATCGCGTCAGTCGCATGACGATGTCGGGCCGGGTCGCGATGACCCTCGGCGCGCTGGCCCTCGGCGCCATCGTGTCGATGCCCTGGTGGGCCTCGCAGGGGCTGATCCGCGACGTGATCACCCTGGCCTGCTTCATTGCCGTGGCGCAGATGTGGAACATGCTGGCGGGCTACGGGGGGCTCGTCTCCGTCGGCCAGCAGGCCTTCGTCGGCGTCGCGGCCTACGCGATGTTCGTCATGGCGCAGACCTGGGGGATCAATCCCTTCGTCGCCGTCGGCCTCAGCCTGATCGCGCCCGCGCTTCTGGCGGTGCCGATCTACCTCCTGCTGCACCGGCTGGAGGGGCCCTATTTCGCCATCGGCACCTGGGTGGTGGCCGAGGCGATGCGCCTGGTCGCGACCAACATGCCGATCGTGAACGGCGGCGCCGGCATGAGCCTGCGCGTGATGACCGAATTCACCGCCCACGAGAGGGCCATCGCCGGGTCCCTCCTCGCCGCGCTGCTTCTGCTGGTGACGGTGGGCGGCAGCTACCTGCTGCTGCGCAGCCGCTACGGCCTCGCGCTGACGGCCATGCGCGACAATCCGGTCGCCGCCCGCAGCCAGGGCGTCGACGTGCAGCGCCTCCGCTTTCTCATCTTCGTCGCCGCCGCAGTCGGGACGGGCTTCGCCGGCTCGGTCTACTTCATGGTACAGCTTCGGATCACCCCGCCCTCGGCCTTCGACATGAACTGGGCGAACCTCGCCATCTTCATCGTCATGGTTGGCGGCATCGGCAGCATCGAGGGGGTGCTGATCGGCGCGGTGATCTACTTCTTCGCCGATCGCTGGTTCGGCGAGTACGGGGCGAGTTACCTGATTGTCCTCGGCCTCCTCACCCTGATGACGGCGCTGTTCTTCCGCGAGGGCCTCTGGGGTCTCTGGCGGCGGACCTTCGGCGCACCCTGGTTCCCCACCCGACGCACGCTTGTCCAGACCGATGGAGGCACGACATGAAGGCGCTCGTCTTCGACCGGAAGGGCCAGCCCCTGCGCGAAACGGACGTCGCCGATCCCACGCCCGGCGCCGACGAAGTGGTGATCCGCGTCTGCCGCTGCGGCATCTGCGGCAGCGACCTGCACATGACCGAGGACCCGGAGACCTTCGCCCTGGGCGCGGGCGACGTGATCGGCCACGAATTCGCGGGCGAGGTGATGGAGGTCGGCCGAGAGGTCACGGACCTGCGGCCCGGCGACCTCGTCGCCGCCGCGCCCATCCGGGGCTGCGGGCATTGCCCGGCCTGCCGGAGGGGGGAGCCCGCCTGGTGCGAGAACGGCATGCAGCTGATCGGCGGCGGCTACGCCGAATACGCGGCACTCGCCGGACGGCAGCTGCGCAAGCTTCCGGTCGACATCTCGCTGGCGGACGGAGCCCTGGCCGAACCCCTGGCCGTGGCGCTTCACGGGATCATGCGCTCGGGCATGAAGCCGGGAGACCGGGTGCTGGTCGTCGGCGCAGGAGCCATCGGTCTTGCAGTGGTCTACTGGGCGCGGCGGATGGGGGCCGGGGCCGTGGTCGCGGCGGACCTGCACGACAGCCAGCGGGACAGGGCCATGGACCTCGGCGCGACCGGCTTTGTCGTCTCCGGCCCCGACATGGGACCCCGCACGGCCGAAGCCTGCGGCGGCGCGCCCGACATCGTTTTCGAATGTGTCGGCAAGGTCGGCCTGATCGACCACTGCATCGACCTGGTGCGCCCACGGGGCAAGGTCTGCGTCCTCGGCCTGTGCACCGGCACCGACCGGCTCGACAGCTTCCGGGCGATCTCGAAGGAGGTGACCGTCAGCATGTCGGTCTTCTTCGACATGCACGAATTCGCCACTGCCATCGACGCGCTGGGCGCCGGCCGCCACGCGCCGCAGCACCTGGTGTCGGACACGGTCTCGCTCCGGGATGCGCCGGCCGCCTTCGAGGCTCTGAAGCGCCGCTCGACGCAGTGCAAGGTCCTGATTTCCCCTACGTCGTGAGGGAAGCCGGTCGCCCCGTCCGGCCCTCCCGAGTGGGCCCGGGGCCTGCGCAGCCCCCTCGCGCCTGGCGGATGGGATGGACCCTACATCCAACCTTCTCTAGATCAAGCTATTGAATTTACGTGGTTTCTGCGTCAGGCATCGGCGCATGTCCAAGCGACGCCGGCGGCGAGTCCTGCGACGAGGATAGATACAACCGTCTTCAATGCGACTTCCTGATCGAGTTCTGCCTTGGCTGCTGCCTCAACATGGGCGGGGTGGACGAAGATCGTAACGGCATCGCGGACCGCCCCTGCGGCGGCGTCGAGATCGCATTCGGCGAACTCACCCCTCGCCACCCCGTCCGCGAGGATGCGACGGACCAGACCCGTCATGCGGCGGGCGTAGTCCAGGATGAGGCCAGGACGGTCTTCGACAATGCGCCGGTAGAGCGCGTGCATTTCGGTGTCGTTCGAGAACTTGGCGCGCTTGCTTCGGTGCAGCGCCAGAACCAGCGCCGCCAGCCGTTCGGCGGCAGGACCGTCCGCATCGGCGAAGGTTTTGGCCAGGGCGGCTTCCTCGGCCATCGTCGCGACGGCGAGCGCGTCGAAGATCTCGGCCTTGGACCGGAAATGACGGTAGATCGCGGAGTGCGAGAGGCCCATCGCCTGCGCGATGTCGACGACGTTCGTCTTCGCGCCGCCGAACCGCCGGATCAGGTCTTGAGCCGTCTCGAGGATGCGGTCGCGTTGGGTGGGTGAGGCACTGTCCATGCTCGCTTGACTAGTCGATGACGGCGTCGTCCGCAACAAGTAACAAAATTCAGATTTTGTATTGTGTTCTATCCGGGGATCGGTGATGGGTAGTCGCGCAACCTCAGGAGACCCCACATGACATCGTTTCCCGACGCCCCCGCCCGCCGCAGCGCCCTCGTCACCGGGGGCTCCGGTTTCGTCGGCGGCCATCTGATCCCGCGCCTGATTTCCGAGGGCTGGGAGGTCAGTGGCATCGGCCGATCCGCTGTCAGCCGGGCCGCTGTCGCGGCGCTTGGCGCCGTGCCTCGCGAGGCCGACCTGTCCGACCCGGCCGCGCTCGAACGCGCGATGGCAGGAGTCGAAAAGGTTTTCCACGTCGCAGCGCATTTCAGACTGGGGGGGCCGCGCCGCACCTTCCACGCGATGAACGTTGTGGGCACCCGCAACGTGGTCGCCGCCGCCGAACGGGCAGGCGTCCGGCGCATTGTCTATGTCAGTGCCGCTGCCGTCGTGATGGGCCGCCCCGAGCCTCAGCATCGCGTGACGGAAGACCTGCCGCTCAACCGCATGGGGTTTGCGCCCTATTCCGCCAGCAAGGCCGAGGCGGAAGAAATCCTCCGGGCCGCGAACGGCCGCCGCAACGCGCTTTCGACAGTAGCGATCCGCCCACCCTTCATCTGGGGGCCGGACATGCCCGCGCTCGACCACATGGTCGAGACAGTCAAGGCAGGGCAGTTCCAGTGGGTCGCGGGTGGCGGGCAGGCGCTGTCGACCTGCCATGTGGACAACCTCTGCCATGCACTGATCCTAGCTGCCGATCATGGAAAGGGTGGCTCCGCCTATTTCGTGTCGGACGGTGTGGACACGACGCTCAAGGCCTTCCTGACGCGCCTTCTGGCAAGCCGCGGCTTTGCACCCAAGGACCGGTCCGTACCATTCGGGGTTGCCTGGACGATGGCGGGCGTCCTGGGGACGGTCTGGCGCCTCCTGCGGCTTCGCGGCGAACCGCCGGTCACCCGGCAGATGCTGCGGCTGATCGGCAAGGACTTCACGCTCGACATCTCGAAGGCCCGGACGGAACTGGCCCACGCGCCGGTCCTGACGCCCGAGGAGGGATTCAGAGGCATGGCGCAAGCCGCGACCGGCCCCGGAGCCGATGCGACGGCGTCGCGGCAGCGCCCGGCGAATCTGGTGGCTCGGGCATGACCGGCCTTGCACTTCCGGCTTGGCGAAGCGATCGGCGTCGGTCCGTCCGGGCATGGCTCGAAGGCCCCTTCGCAATCGCGGCGCTGGCACCGTCCAGCCCGCCGCTTGCGTGTCTGAAGACGGCAAGGATCAGTCCCCGAAGCGGGACCGGTCGTCGAGCTCGGCCCGGGATCAGGGGTCTTACGCAGGCGCTTCTGCGCCGCGGCGCGGCACCGGCCAAACTTCTTCTCATAGAGCGGTCGCCCGCCTTCACCTGCTCCTACGCGACAGGTTTCCCGATCTGGATGTCGTCCGCGACCTCGCGCAAGGGCTGGACCTCCACGCCAGAGCCCGGCTCGCCGAACCGCTGGGCGCCGTCGTATCGGGCCTGCCGCTTCTCGCCATGCCCTCATCGGTCCAGCGCGAGATCCTCGCCGCAGCCTTCGGCGCGCTCGGGCCAGTCGGAACCTTCATCCAGTTCACCTACGGCCACGTCGTCCCGGTGGCCAGTGACGTGGCAAATGATCTTGGACTGGCGTTCCACTTGGTCGGCAGGACATTTCTCAACCTGCCCCCGGCCTCGGTCTACGAGATCGGCAGAAGCTTCGGATAACGGGGACGGTTGAATCCCAGTGCCATGTGATGGCGGAGAGACAGGGATTCGAACCCTGGGACCCCGTGAAGGGTCAACGGTTTTCGAGACCGCCCCGTTCGACCACTCCGGCACCTCTCCGCGAAGGGTCTGGATGGGCCGTTTACGCAAGCGCCCGGCGACGTGCAACCCCCCTTGAGCGGGCGCCGGCGGTGCGGGCTTGCGCGGGCCGGCCAATGCCGTAACCCTGCGCCGGAAACATGAGGCCAACCCATGCTCCGGATCGCCGCCTTGCTTGTCGTTCTCCCCCTCGCCGCCGCCGCGGACGAGGTGGCCGACCTTTACCAGGCGCTCGGCCTGCCGCGCATCGTGGCAGTCATGCAGGCCGAGGGAATCGCCTATGGCGACGCGATGGCGGGCGATCTCTTCGCCGGGCGGGCGCCGCAGGAGTGGGAGGCGACTGTCCGCGCGATCTACGACCTCGGCTGGATGGAGGCACAGGTCCTCGCCAACCTGCGCGCCGAACTGGACGGCGCGGACGTCGGCACCATGCTGGAGTTCTTTGCCACCGAGCCCGGCCTGACAATCGCCAGCCTCGAGGTGGCGGGGCGCGAGGCGCTTCTGGACGAGACGGTCGAATCGGCGGCGGGCGAGGCGGCAGAGGCCGCGGCGCAGACGCCCCGGATGGACCTCATCCGCACCTACATCACCGCGAACGACCTGATCGAGGCGAACGTGGCCGGCGCATTGAACGCCAACTACGCCTTCTACGTCGGCATGGTGCAGGGCGGCGCCTTCGAGGCGGGCCTGACCGAGGAGGAGATCCTGGCCCAGGTCTGGGCGCAGGAGGCCGCGATCCGTGCCAGCACGACCGACTGGCTGGAGACCTTCCTCTACCTCGCCTACGGGCCGCTCTCCGATGCCGACCTCGAGGCCTACATCGACTTCTCGCGCTCGCCCGCGGGGCAGCAGATGACCGCCGGGCTCTTCGCCGCCTTCGATCCGATGTTCGACGACGTCTCCCGCGCCCTCGGCCTCGGCGCGGCGCGCTACCTGGCGGGGGACGAGCTCTAGCGGCCGTAGATGCTGAGCGCCGTCACCAGCGCGCCGGGGGAGGAGGCGTAGAGCCCGGCATCGGCCTGGAGCTGCAGCGTGCGGGCGGCGCGGTCGCCCTCGGGCACGCCGGCGCGGGCAAGCGCTTCGGCGAGGGTCGGCCCGCCGCCGGCCGAGATGTCCTGCACCAGCGCGCCGTGGTTCGTCTTGACGAAGACCTCGAGGCCCGGCGGGGCGGGCGTGCAGGCGACGAGGGCCGACAGGGCGACGGCAAGGAGGGCAGGGCGCATGGGGGGGAACTCCTGGTCCGGGGGGCTTGACTTGGATAGGCGATCCGGGGATAAGCCGCCATCCCGACCGGTCACCGCCTGTCGGGTTTTGCAATTATTCGCCACCAAGGCGCGCAGTTCCAGGGCGGGATATCCCGGCAATGCCCGAAAGGGAGCCCACGAGGACGCGGGAGACAAGAAGGAAGAACGCAATGTTTGCGGTTATGAAGACCGGCGGCAAGCAGTACCGCGTCACCTCGGGTGACGTGCTGCGGATCGAGAAGATCGCCGCCGAAGCGGGCGACACCGTCCAGTTCAACGACATCCTGATGGTCGGCGGCACCGTGGGCGTGCCGATGGTCGCCGGTGCCGGCGTCCAGGCCGAGGTCATCGACCACATCAAGGGCGAGAAGACGATCAACTACGTCCGCCGCCGCCGGAAGCATTCGTCCAAGCGGACCAAGGGCCACCGCCAGCAGCTGACCCTTCTGCGGATCACCGAGATCCTGTCCGAAGGTGGCGACAAGACCGGCGTGAAGGCCG
>JAMWZF010000171.1:2293-6578 GCA_024304875.1 Paracoccaceae bacterium | reverse complement strand
GCCCTGTCCCTGCCGGTGATTTGCCTGCGCGTCCGGGTCTCCCGACCCGGGCGCGCTTTTTCCCCGCCGCTTCTGGACCTCGGCCCAGCCCCGACATAGCCTCCGCAGACCGCTGACAAGGAGGCAGGCCATGGCCACGGGCACCAACATCCGCACTTATTTCCAGGGCCAGTGGCATGACGGGGACCTGGCGGTGATGCGGGCCGCCGACCACGGCGCCTGGCTGGGTGGGTCTGTCTTCGACGGGGCGCGGTTCGTGAACGGCCTCGCCCCGGACCTCGACGCCCATTGCGCCCGGGTGAACCGGTCGGCCGAGGCATTGATGATCACGCCGACGGTACCGACCGAGGAGATGATCGGACTCGTCCGCGAGGGGCTGACGGCTTTTGCGAAGGACGCCGCCGTCTACATCCGCCCGATGTACTGGTCGATAGACGGCGATGCGACGGCCATCGTGCCCAGCGCCGACACCACGGGCTTTTCCATCTGCCTCGAGGAAATCCCGATGGCCCCCGAGACCGCCTCCGCCACCCTCGGCCGAACCCGCTTCCGCCGGCCCGTCATGGAGAGCGCCGTGGTCAACGCCAAGGCCGGCTGCCTCTATCCGAACAACGCGCGGATGCTGGTGGACGTGCGCTCGCGGGGGTTCACCAACGCGCTGGTGGCGGACGCGATGGGCAACGTGGCCGAGACGGCGACGGCCAACATCTTCATGGTGCGCGACGGCGAGGTCTTCACCCCCATCCCGAACGGCACATTCCTCGCAGGGATCACCCGGGCCCGGCATATCGCGAACATGCGGGCGGACGGGATGGTCGTGCACGAAGGCGTGCTGAGCTTCGAGGATTTCGAGGCGGCGGACGAGGTCTTCATGTCCGGCAACATGAACAAGGTGACGCCGGTGACCGGGTTCGAGGAGGTGTCCTACCAGGTCGGTCCCGTCACGCGGCGGGTGCGCGAGATGTACTGGGACTGGGCGGCCTCGGCCTGAGCGTGTCGCCGGACCGCCCGCGAAGGGCTCGTTTTCGTCGAAAACGAGAGATCTTTCGATTTTCGACGAAAATCGGTTTCCGTCAGAACCGCTCCAGCAGCCGCCGCAGGTAGTCCAGCTCCACCTCGGGCCGCTCCTGGTCCGAGGACCGGCGGCGGAGTTCGTCGAGCAGTTCCTGCGCCCTTTCCTGCACGTCGGGCATCATGTTCTGGTCGGTCGAGAACTGGCCGTTCTCGCCCAGCTGCCGCCCCAGCGGATCGCGGCGCATCGGCTCCACGCCGGCCTGGCCCTCGCCCGCCTGCTGGCCCTGCCCGGGTTCCTGTTCCTGCCGGTTCTCGGCCAGCGCCTCGCCAAGGTTGCGCAGACCCTCGCGGAGGGCGTTCATCGCCTCGGCCTGCTGGTCGATGGCGCCGGGCAGGTCGCCCTCGCGCAGGGCGTCCTCGGCCCGGTCCATCGCCTCGCCGGCGCGGTCGAGCGAGCGGCGGGTTTCTTCCGCCGCCTCGCCGCCGAGGTTGGGCAGATTGCCGCGCTGGCGGTTCAGCTCGTCGCGCAGGGCCTGCTGGCGGTCGGCCAGGCTCTGGCCGGGGGTCTGACCCTCCTGGTCGCCGCCCTGGCCGCCCTCGCCCATCTGGCCCTCGGTGTTGTCGCCCTGGCCCATGCCCTGGCCCTGCTGCTGGCCCTGGTTCTGGCCCTGCTGCCCCTGCTGGCCGGGTTGCTGCCCGGGCTGCTGCTGGCCTTGCTGACCCTGCTGGCCCTGCTGCTGTCCGGGATTGAACTGCTCCTGCAGATCGCGGAAGGCCTCGTCGTTCAGCCCCTGCTGGTCCCGCAGGGTCTGGCCGAGGTCCTCCATCGACTGCTGGCCCGGGCCCTGCCCGCCCTGGGCGTTGGGGTCCAGCTCCACCACCATGTTCTCGAGCAGCTGGTTCAACTGCTCCATCAGCGCCTCGGCCTCGGCCATGCGGCCCTCTTCCATCAGGCGCTGGATCTCGTCCATCAGCTCCTGAAGTTCGTTCATGGAAAACTCGAAGGTTTCCTGATTCTGGTCCCGCTCGTCGGTGCCGTCGCCGTCGCGGGGCTCGGCGTTCTCGGCCAGCATGCGCATGTAGTCGTCGGTGGCCTCGCGCAGCTCCTGCATCAGTTCGGCGATCTCCTCCTCGGAGGCGCCGTTGCGCATCGCCTCGGCCAGCCTCTCCTGCGCCCGGCGCAGGCGTTCGCGGGCGTCGGCGAGGGTGCCTTCCTCGAGCTGGATGGCCAGATCCCAGAGTGCTTGGGCGATCTCGGCCTGCTGGTCGTCGTCCAGCCCCTCCTCGGCATAGCCGTCGAGCCGCCGAAGGGTGATGTTCAGCCGCAGGTAGGTCGTCTCGTTGGGAAAGAAGCCGTCGGGCCGGTGCGAGACGGCGCGCAGGACGTCCACGACCCGCTGGGCGTTGTCCTTGGACCACAGGAGGTCGCGGCGCTGTTCGACCACCGCCCGTGCGATGGGCTGGAAGAAGCGGCGCCCCGGCAGGATCATCTCGACCGGGTGGTTCTGGCCGGTCTGGCCGGCGGCGTCGCTGACCTCGAGCGTCAGGGTCACGGGGAGGTTGGCGAAGGGGTGCTGCGAGAAGTCGTCGATCAACGCCTCCTCGAACTCGGCCCGGTCGCCGGTGAAGGGCATGGGCAGGTCCACGACGATGGGATCGCGGGGGTCGGGATCGGGGATCAGTCCGTGGTCGCGTTCGACGGCAGCGAGGTTCAATTCGATCACGGCGCGGCCGGAGGTCACGGCATAGTCGTCGGCGGCGCGGAACGGCTGGGTCATCTGGCCCTGTGCGTCGGCCTCGACCGGGCCCGAGACGTCCACCTCGGGCGGCTGGTCGGCAACCGTGGTCACCTCCCATGTCGCCCCGCCCTCGCCGTTGATCGCAAGGCGGCCGTCGCGGGTGATCGTGAAGGTCTGCTCCAGGTCGGACGCAGCGCCGATCTCCTCGCCGGTGCGGCCCGAGACGGTCTCGTCCACCGTCAGGGCACCGACCTCGCCGTAGAGGCGCAGGGTGATCGTGGAGCCCTCCGGCACCCGGAGCGGCCCGGGCGGAATGTCGGCAAGGTAGAGCGCGGGACGGCCGGTATAGGCAGGCGGCTCGACCCAGCCTTCCCAGACCGGCCCGGTGGCGAGGGCCTGGCCGCCGCCCGGGGTCATCTCGGCCACGGTGCCGACCCGGAGAACCGAGCCGAACAGCAGCGCGGCGACGAAAAACAGAAGCGCGATGTAGCGAAGGCCGTAGGGGTCGTTCTTCGAGACCCTCAGGTCCGGCTCCACCGCCCGGGCGCTGCGGCTGCGCTCCGCCATGCGCCGCTTGTGGGCGTCCCAGACGGCGCGGCTGTCGGGATCCGTGGCGCCGATGGCCTGGGCGTCTGCCAGCGCGGCGAGGGGTTGCCCCGGCAGGCGGGAATCGACGCGGGCCAGCGCCTCGGTCCTGGTGGGCCAGGACATCCGGCGGATGCCGAGGACCAGCGTGACGATCAGGCCGAGGGTGGCGACGCAGACGAAGCCCCAGACCAGCTCGACCGGAAGGCTGTCCTGCCAGCCCATCATCAGGGGCGCGAGGGCGGCGAAGAGGACGGTCCAGAACGGCCAGAAGGCGCGGGTCACACGCTCGGCCACCATGCCGGCCCGGGTCAGGGCGACCGGGCGGCTGAGGTGGCGCAGAGAGATCAGGGGATCGGTCAGGGCGTGGGGCCTTCCGGGCGCTCGGGTCTCATGCTCGGCCAGGGCCGGCGGGTCGGAGCCACCGGATCAAAGCCACTCGGGAATGCTATCGCGGGCGATCATCTCTTCATAGGTCGGTCTGGCCCGAATAACCGCGAATTGATCGCCGTCGACCAGCACCTCCGGGACCAGAGGCCGGGAGTTGTATTCCGAGGCCATCACCGCCCCGTAGGCCCCGGCCGAGCGGAAGCCGACGAGGTCGCCCTCGGCCAGGGGCGGCAGGGGGCGGGCCCGGGCGAAGGTGTCGCCGCTCTCGCAGACCGGGCCGACCACGTCGAAGGGGGTTTTCTCTGCCGCCGCAGGGGGTTCCACAACGGGCACGATGTCGTGCCAAGCGTCGTACATCGCCGGGCGAACCAGGTCGTTCATCGCCGCGTCGAGGATCAGGAACTGCCGGTCGGCCCCCTGCTTGACGTATTCCACCCGCGCCAGCAGCAGGCCGGCGTTGCCCGCCACGAGGCGGCCCGGTTCGATCTCGATCTCGCAGCCGAGGTGCCCGACGGTGCGACGGATCACCGCGCCGTAGTCCAGCGGCAGAGGCGGGG
>JAMWZF010000171.1:0-2283 GCA_024304875.1 Paracoccaceae bacterium | reverse complement strand
GCGTTGGACCGCTCGTAGGGGATGCCGAGCCCGCCGCCGAGGTCGATCCGCTCGATGGTATGCCCCTCGGCGCGCAGGCGCTCCACTAGTTCGGCCACCTTGAGGTAGGCCGCCTCGAAGGGGGCGAGGTCGGTCAGCTGTGAGCCGATGTGGACGTCGACGCCGATCACGGCCAGTCCCGGCAGGTCGCGGGCAAGGGCGTAGACCTCGGACGCACGGTCTATCGGGATCCCGAACTTGTTCTCGGATTTGCCGGTGGCGATCTTGGCGTGGGTCTTGGCGTCCACGTCGGGGTTGACGCGGATCGTGACGGGGACCTCGAGGCCCATCTGGCTGGCGATCCGCGACAGGCGGTGCATCTCGGGCTCGCTCTCGAGGTTCACTTGTCGGATGCCGCCTTCCAGCACCTGCCGGAACTCGGCCTCGGACTTGCCGACGCCGGAAAAGACGATGCGGTCGCCAGGCACTCCCGCCGCCCGCGCCCGGGCGTATTCCCCGCCCGAGACCACGTCCATTCCCGCGCCCATGTCGCCCAGCAGCTTGAGCACGGCGACGTTGCTCAGAGCCTTGACCGCGAAGCAGACGAGGTGCGGCATCCCCTCCAACGCCTCGGAGAAGAGGCCGATATGCCGGCGGAGCGTGGCGGCGGAATAGACGAAGACCGGCGTGCCGACGCTGGCCGCGATCTCGGCCAGGGGAACGTCCTCGGCGTGCAGATGCCCGCCCTTGTAGAGAAAGTGATCCATGCCGGGCTATTGCCAGAGGCGGCGGTCAGCGCCAAGCCCCGTTGCGCCCCGCCCGGCTTTCGAGGCGCGGTGGGTCTCGACCCACCGCCCCCCGGTCAGGACACCGGGCGCGTCCGCAGGAACAGGTAGAGCGGCAACCCGCAGCTGACGCCGATGCAGAAGGTTGCCGGGATGGCGACGAGCGCCAGCCAGTTCCTGCGCACCCAGGTTTCCGCGACGATCCAGACCGTCAGGGTCACCGCCGCGATCGTCAGGTCCCAGACGAGACCCGATGTGGCGGCGTTGGCGTGCCAGGCGTCGACCATCGCCATGAGAGACCAGCCCTCGGCCCGGAACCAGGTCACGAACCAGTACATCGGGTGGACCGCGCCCCAGACGGCGAGGCCGAGGTAGAGCCAGCGCAACGCCGACATCAGCAGCCGACCCGGACCGAGACCGTGCCGTTCGTGGTGCCGACAGCGCAGTCGGTGGTCAGACCACCGGTACCGAAGCTGATCCCCGCCGCGGCGGTCGGCCGGAAGGGCGGGCTTTCGGCACCGCAGCCGGCAAGAGCGCCGAGGGCGAGCAGGGCGGCGATGATGCCTCTCATGCCAGTCTCTCCTTCCAGGCGGCGATCTGCTCGCGCACCCGCAGGGGCGCGGTGCCGCCGTAGCTTTGCCGCGAGGCCACCGAAGCCTCGACCGTCAGGACATCATAGACGCCGTCGGTGATGGCGGCGTTCACATTTTGCATATCGGCCAGCGACAGGTCGGCGAGGCCGCAGCCCTTGTCCTCGGCCAGCGCCACCAAAGCGCCGGTGACGTGATGCGCCTCGCGGAAGGGCAGCCCGGCCTCGCGGACCAGCCAGTCGGCAAGGTCTGTCGCGGTCGAGAACCCCGAGGCGGCGGCGGCGCGCAGGTTGTCCGGCAGCGCCTCCATGTCCGAGACCATACCGGCCATGGCCGCCAGCCCCAGCATCAGGTTGTCGGCGGCGTCGAAGACCTGTTCCTTGTCCTCCTGCATGTCCTTGGAATAGGCCAAGGGCAGCCCCTTCATCACCGTCATCAAGGCGACATTGGCCCCGAAGATGCGCCCCAGCTTGGCGCGAAGAAGCTCGGCGGCGTCGGGGTTGCGTTTCTGCGGCATGATCGAGGAGCCCGTCGACCAGCGGTCGGACATCTTCACGAAGCGGAACTGGGCGGAGGACCAGATCACCAGCTCTTCGGCGAGGCGGGAGAGGTGCATGGCACAGATGGATGCCGCCGAGAGGAACTCCAGCGCGAAGTCCCGGTCCGCCACGGCGTCGAGCGAGTTGGCGCAGGGGCGGTCGAAGCCGAGCGCCTTGGCCGTCATGTCCCGGTCGATGGGAAAGCCCGTCCCGGCCAGCGCCGCCGCGCCGAGGGGCGATTCGTTCATCCGGGCGCGGGCGTCCCTCAGCCGGTCATGGTCGCGCCCGAACATCTCCACATAGGCCATCATGTGGTGGCCCCAGGTCACCGGCTGGGCGGTCTGCAGGTGCGTGAAGCCGGGCATGACCCAGTCCGCCCCCGCCTCGGCC
>JAMWZF010000170.1:779-6600 GCA_024304875.1 Paracoccaceae bacterium | reverse complement strand
AGGGCAGCGGCAACCGAAGACCCCGACAGCGCCGCGAAGCCGCCGCAGCCGATGATCGTCGCCGAGGCCAGCCCGCCCCGGACATGGCCGATGAACGCATAGGCCGCGTCGTAGAGCTGCCGGCTCATGCCCGTGGTGCTGGCGATGTTGCCCATCAGGATGAACAGCGGGATCACCACCAGTTCGGGCATGGTGGCGAGGGTGAAGGTCTCGGACGCCAGCAGGCCCGAGGCCGTCGTCCAGCCGTCGATGATCCAGAGGCCGACGAAGCCGACCGCGAACATCGCGAAGGCCACCGGGATGCGGAAGATCAGCAGCACCAGAAGCGCAGCGATCCCGACGATGCCGAGGACGCCCTCGCTCATGTCCTCTCCCGGCGGACGTCGCGGCCCGACAGCGCCAGTTCCGCGGCGCGGAGCAGGAGCCCCAAGGCGGTCAGCACCGAGAAGGCGCAGACGCCCCACTGGAACCAGGCCTTGGGCAGACGCAGGAGGTTGGTCGAAAGGTTCAGCATCTGGCTGAGCAGGGAGGATTCGAACACCGTCCAGGCGATCAACCCGAAGGCGGCCGCCCCGATCAGCGCCGCCCCGATGTCCAGCGCCCGGTTCAGCCAGCTCGGAAAGCGATCCTCAAGCAGGTCCACAGCGATGTGCCCGCCCTTGCGGTCACACAGCGCCATGCCGCCGAAGACGAGCACTGACATACCCATGATGATCAGGTCCTGGCTGCCGAAAAGCGGGGAAAAGAATGTGCGGCCGATGACATCGACCATGATGACGCCCACGAGGCCCAGAAGGGCCAGGGCCCCAATGGACGCGGACAGGCCGATCAGCCTGTCCGCGATGGCCCGAAGGGCGCGCACTTACTCGCCGCGCAGGGCCGCGAGGGTGGCCTCGCCGCCGACATCGGCGACATAGGCGTCGACCACACCGGCCACGGCGTCGGAGAAGGCCTGCGCCTCTTCCTCGGTCAGGTCGATGAAGGTGTTGTCGCCGGTCGCGCGGGCAGCCTCGAGGGCGGCATCGGCGGTGGCGTTCCAGGCTTCCTCGGCCGAGCGGGACAGCTCGATCCCGCGCAGCTCGTCCACGGCGGCCTTGGCCTCGTCGGAGAGGCCGTTGTAGGCAGCCTCGTTCATCACCGTGTAGAAGGCGAGGCGGCCGAGGTTCGCGCCGATGGTGTAGCTGCTCGCCACCTCGTCGAGGCGGAAGTCCGAGAGGGTCGAGGCGCCGGTGACGACACCGTCGATCAGCCCGGTCTCGAGTGCGTTGTAGACCTGGTTCATCGGCATCTGCACCGGGGTCGCGCCCAGCGCCTCGACCACCTCGCCCGAGGTGGCGCCGGCGACGCGGATGCGCAGGCCGGCGAGGTCTTCGGGCGTGCGGATCTCGGTCTCGCGCATGATGAAGATGTTCGGCTCCGACGTCCAAAGGGCCAGCGGCACGGTGCCGGGGAACTCGCCCGCCATGTTGTCCTCGTAGGCGGCCCAGATCGCCTCGTAGCCCGGCTTGTCGAGCGGGATGGCGTCCGGCAGTTCGACGATCATCGTCTGCTCGAACTGGGACGAGGTGTAGCCGGGCAGGCCCCAGACCATCTCGGCCACGCCCTGCACGGCGCGGACATACTGTTCGACCGGGCCGGCGCCCAGTTCGCCGCCGTGATAGCCGCGCACGGTGCTCTCGCCGCCGGTGGCCTCTTCGACCGCCGCGCTCAGCGGTTCGATGACGCTTCCGTTGATGGTGTGGAACGGCGGGGCGAAATTGGCGAACTTGTATTCCTCGGCCGATGCGGTGGCCGCGATCACGCAGGTGGCCGCGGCCCCCGCGAGAATTGCCTTGAGTGTCATGTGGTGTCCTCCCTTGCGCCTTGTCGGTCGGGTCCCTCATCCCGCGTCAGGCCGGCAGAACGATGGCGCGATCGCTCTGCCGGCACAAGTTCATTTCCGTCGGGGCCCGATAAGCCCCGGCTATTACTTCTTGGTCCGCCAGCTGTCGGCGTAGTTCTCGCGGGCTTCGGAAGCATACGGCGTCTCGGAGACGCGAACGCGGATCTCGGCCTGCTTGTGACGCTCGGTCGAGGTCTTTTGCGTCGGCTCCGGCTCGCCCCAGCGCAGGGTCAGAACGTCGCCCACGTTGACCGACTGGTCGACCACGCCGAGGGACAGCACGCAGCGTTCGTTGTAGCTGTAGCCGTTGAACATGGACATGCCGACCATCTTGTCGCCGTGCATCACCATGTCGGCGCTGGACGAGGCGTAGTTCGGCTGCGGAAAGTCGATCCACTTGTAGGGGATGCCCTCCTCGAAGGCGGAGGCGATGACCTTGAGCACGTCTTCCTTGTTCCACTCGAAGGTGACCTTCTTGCGGTTCTTGTCCGACCCCTTCATCTCGGTCAGGGCCTGCTTGCCGATGAAGTCGTCCTTCTTCCAGCCGATGTAGAAGCCGTAGCCCAGCTCGAACGGGTTGACGTAGTAGTCCTCGATATTGTCGCTGACGAAGGACCCGCCGATCGCGCCGGAAGCCTCGTACATGTCGGCGCCGACCCAGTCACGGTAGTCGGCCAGCATGCCGTCGCCGGTGTAGATGCCGGGCAGCGGCGAGGGGATCCAGCCGGATTCCAGCGTGTTGGTCGAATAGGCGCGGCTGCCGCACTGGACGAGGTCGACGCCGGCGTCCTTGGCCGCCTGCAGGATGGTGGAGTGGATGTAGTCCTTGTCCTTGTAGGGACCCCAGACCTCGAGGCCGGGCGCGCCGGACATGCCGTGGCGCAGGGCCTGCACCCGCTTGGAGCCGATATTGATCCAGTCGACGTGAAAGAACTTCACCTCCGGGATCGGCCCGCCGTTCATCTTCTCGAAGATTTTCGGCGCGTCGGGGCCCTGGATCTGGTAGCGGTAGTGTTCGCGCAGCACGCGCTCGCCCTCGGGGCGGGACGGGGAACGGGGGTCGTAGCGCAGGCGGACGTTCCACTTGCCGTAGCTGGCGGCGAACATCAGCCAGTTGGAGGTCGGGGCGCGGCCGACGAGGATGTACTTGTCCTCGCGCTCGCGGAAGATGATGTGGTCGCCGATGACGTGGCCGTTCGGCGTGACGGGCACGAAGTGCTTGGCCCGGTTCAGGTCGAAGTTCGAGAAATCATTGATGCCGTGGTAGGCGAGGAACTCGGTCGCCTGGGGGCCTTCGACGATCACCTCGTCCATGTGGTGCGACTGATCGAAGAGCACCGCGGACTTGCGCCAGGCCTCTTGCTCGACCCGCCAGTTGGAAAATTCGGGCGTCACGACCGGGTAGACGTACATCCCGATCCTGGAATTGCGCAGCATCTCCACCGTGTTGCCGGCGGCTTTCATCTTTTCTGACAGGCTGTTGGCCATGTTTGGGGCTCCTCCCTTGGGGGTTCATGTATACATATGCCCAGATTCCGGCGATTCCCTCAAGCCGGAAAAATCCCGGCTGAGGATACATTCCCGCATCAGGTGCTCAGCAGGGCCAAGGCCCGCGCTCCTTCAGGCCGGCCGGGGCTGGCGCCGGTCAGGGCCCGCACGTTCCTCAAACCCGCCCGCGCATGCTCGCGCGCGACCGCCTCGGCACGGGCGCCCTGCCGTAGGGCGATCGCCTCCACGATGGCGCGGTGCTGCTCGTGCGCGGCGCGGACGTTGCGGGCCAGTCGGTCCGCCTCGCCCTCGTCCTCGAGGAAGGCCGAGGGCGAGGCGAAGGGCAGCGCCGTCACCCGGGCGATCTCGCGCCGGAGGGCGTCGCTTTGCGCCATGTCGACCAGAAGGGTATGGAAGGCAGAATTCAGGCGGGAATAGGCATCCATATCAATGTTTTGACCCCAGATCGCCGCGTCGATCTCGTCCAGTATCTGCTGCGCCCGGCGCAGGTCCTCCGGCCGCGCACCCCGTTCGGCGGCAAAGCGCGCGGCGGTCCCCTCCAGCACGCCCCGCAACTCGATGGTATCGGTCACGTCGGCCAGCTTGAAGCTGCGCACGACGAAGCCGCCTCCCTTCGCGCGGTCCAGCAGCCCCTCCTCGGCCAGCTTGGCCAGCGCCGCGCGAACCGGGGTGCGCGAGATGTCGAGCTCGTCTGCCAACGCAACCTCGAACAGCCGGGTCCCACCCGGATGGGCCCCGCTCAGGATCTGCTGGCGCAGGACGCGCAGAGCCTGTTCCGCGCGCGTGGTGCTCTGTTTGATCGCCATCTCAGCCACCCAATGTATACATCTTGAGATTTTTGCCTCGCTGAGCTATGTATACATTAACCGAAGCCCACCGTCACCCCAGGGAGGAGATGGAGATGGACGTCCTGAAGTTTCCGAAGACCATGGCCGAACGCGCGCAAACCCGCGACCTCATGGCAGGCGCCTCGATCGAGGTCATGCCGCGCACCGCCGCCAAGATCGACGACTTCCGCCCGCTCCTGCCCGAAGGGACGCGTGTCTACATCGCCCACATCGAGGGCACGCCCATCGACGATATGGTCGCCACCGCCCGGCGGATCGCGGACGAAGGCTTCACCGTGATGCCCCATGTCCCGGCCCGCATCGTTAAGGACAAGGCCCAGCTCGACACCTGGCTGACCCGCTACGCCACCGAGGCGGGCGCGACCGAGGCGCTTGTCCTCGCCGGCGGCCCAGCCACGCCGCATGGGGACTTCCACAGCTCCATGCAGTTGCTGGAAACAGGGCTCTTCGACAAGCACGGGTTCAGCCGTCTGCACGTCGCCGGCCACCCCGAGGGCAACCGCGACATCGACACCGACGGGACGACGAAACTGGTGGACGATGCGGTCCATTGGAAACAGTCCTTCGCCGAGCGTACCGGTGCGGACATGGCGATCGTCACCCAGTTCGCCTTCGACGCCAAACCCGTCCTCGAGTGGGCACGGCGCCTCGACGCAGCCGGCGTCACCCTGCCGATCCATGTCGGCCTCGCCGGGCCGTCCAAGCTGCAGAACCTCATCAAGTTCGCCATGGCCTGCGGGGTCGGCTCCTCGATCGAGGTGCTGAAGCGCCGGGCCCGCGACCTCACCAAGCTGGTGCGCCCCTTCGAGCCCACGGATGTGCTCACCGACCTCTCCGCCGCCCATGCCGCGGGCGAGGCGGGCCGGATCGAAACGGTGCATTACTTCCCCCTCGGCGGGATCAACGCGACGGTGGATTACATCGCGCGGTTCGGCGGCGAGAAGGCCCGCGCCGGCACGGCCTAGAGCAGCGACGGCAGGAACAGCACCGCCGCCGGAAAGGCGATGGTCAGCACCACGACGACGAGATCGGCCAGCAGGAAGGGGATCACCCCGGCGAAGATCTGCGCCGTGCTGACGTAGCGGTGCGCCACATTCTTGATGACGAAGACGTTCAGGCCCACCGGCGGCGTGATCATCCCGATCTCGAGCAGCTTGACCACCAGCACCCCGAACCAGACGAGGCTCAGCCCCTCGGCCCGCAGCACCGGCAGGAAGACCGGCAGGGTGACCAGCAGGGCGCCAAATGGTTCCATGAAAGTTCCGAGCGCGAGGTAGACAAGAACCACGATCAGCATCAGCTGGATGTAGGTCAGGTCCGCCCCGGCGACCCAGGAATTGATGTAGTTCGACAGGCCCGAGATGCCGAGGAACCGGGTGAACATCGCCGCCCCGACCGCGATGATGAAGAGAGATGCCGTGGTGGTCACCGTCTCCAAAAGCGAGTTGCGGATCACCTCGCGGTTCAGCCGCCCGGTCACCAGAGAGATGACGATGGTTCCGAAGGCCCCGACGGCCCCAGCTTCGGTGGCCGAGAAGAGCTCGGCGAAGAGCCCGCCGAAGACGAGGACGATAAGCGCGAA
>JAMWZF010000170.1:0-769 GCA_024304875.1 Paracoccaceae bacterium | reverse complement strand
GAAGATCGGCAGGATGTTCCGGATCGCCGCACGAGTATCCCCTGCGGCGGGTGCTTCGGTGGTGGGCGGGATCACGTCGGGCCGGGCCCAGGCGATGATGAGGATCACGAGGCAGTAGCTGACCGCCGTGACGATCCCGATCCCGATGCCGCCGACGAAGACCTGGGTGATTGAGGTCTCGGCGAAGACGCCGTAGATGATCATCAGGATCGAGGGCGGGATCAGCGCCCCGATGGTCCCGCCCGCCGCGATGGACCCCGCGGCGATGGAGGGCCGGTATCCTGCGTTCACCATTTCGGGGATCGCGATCCGGCCCATCGCGGCGGCGCAGGCGAGGGACGAGCCCGACACGGCGGCAAAGCCCGAGCAGGCGAAGATGGACGAGATCGCCAACCCCCCGGGCAGCTTGCGCAGCGCCAGCTTGGCCGCCTCGAACAGCCCGCCGGTCATCCCCGAATGGTAGGCGACGAAGCCCATCAGCAGGAACATCGGCACCGCCGAGAGGGTCCAGGAGGCGACGAAATCGTAAGGCGTGCTGGCGATGATGCCCACGGCGGGCTGAACGCCCAGCAGGCTGACCACCCCGCCGAAACTCACCGCGATGAGGGCCAGCGCCACGGGCAGCCTGAGAACGAGCAGCACCAGCAGGACGCCGACGCCGATGAAGCCGGTCTCGACGCTCATGCCGGGCGGCCCATCCGGCGGGCCTTGTCCGCCGTCTTGACCAGGCAGGCGAGAGTGGCGAGGGCAAAACCGACCGTCGGGAAAA
>JAMWZF010000017.1:10363-18946 GCA_024304875.1 Paracoccaceae bacterium | reverse complement strand
ATCGTCATCAGCGCGTCCGAGACCTCGCCATAGGCGGCGTCCCCGGCGTTCAGCTTGACCGAAAGGGCAAAGCGGGAGGCCAGCACGGACTGCTCGCCGAGGATGGGGAACTCCTTGCGGATGACGCGGATGTTGCCGTCGGTCTCGATCAGCTCGGCCACCTCGGGATGCGCCCGGCGGCAGTAGCCGCATCGGTAGTCGAGGAATTCGACAAGGGTGACGTCGCCATCGGGATTGCCGCCGACCCAGGAGGTCGGGTCCTCGAAGAGCGCCGCGGCGTTCATCTCCGCCATCTGCCGGTCGGCATCCGCCTGAGCCTCGGCCTCGCGGGCCTCCAGCACACCGATCGCCTCCATCAGGACCTCGGGGTTCTCCAGCAGGTAGGCCCGGACCTCGGCACGGAAGGCGGCGCGCTCGGCCTCGGTCATGTCCTCGAGCCCCTGGGCAGCGGCGCCGAGGGCGGCGCCGGCGAGGGTGGCGGCAAGGGTCAGGGTGCGGATCATGTCATCTCCTGTCGGGCTGGCTCTCGGCCGCTTGGATCACGTCCCGCGCAGCTTGCCAAGCGGTGCGGCATCGGCCTCTTGATCCGGGAAGGGGGCGGCGGATCACGCGGCTCTGCATTGACGGGCCTGCTCCTTGAAGGACAAAAGGGGCGCGGGCAGGACAATAAGAGGCCGGGCATGCGGAACTCAAGGCGCAGCGACGTCGATCCCTTCATCGTGATGGACGTCATGGAAGCCGCCCGCGCGGCCGAGGCCGCGGGCCGCGACATCGTCCACATGGAAATCGGCCAGCCCGGCACCGGCGCCCCGGCCGAGGCGCGGGCGCGTCTGGCGGCGGAGCTCGAGGCCGGGCCGCTGGGCTACACCGTCGCCCTCGGACTGCCCGAGCTGCGCGCACGGATCGCCCGGCATTACGGCGACTGGTATGGCGTCGACCTCGACCCGTCCCGCGTGGTGGTGACCTCCGGCGCATCGGGGGCCTTCCTCCTCGCCTTCTCGGCCCTCTTCGACACCGATGCGCGGGTTGGCCTCGGCTATCCCTGCTATCCGTCGTACCGACAGATCCTGAAGGCGCTGGATCTGGTGCCCGTCGGCCTTTCGACGACGCTGGAGGGGCGTTTGCAGCCCACCGCCGCGACCGTGGCGGAGGCCGCTCTCGACGGCCTGATCGTCGCCTCGCCCGGCAATCCCTCGGGGACCATGCTGGGGCGGGACGACCTCGCCGCGCTCTCGGAGGTCATGACCGGGCAGGGCGGCGCCTTCATCTCGGACGAGATCTACCATGGCCTCAGCTACGGCGACCGGGCGGTGTCGGCCCTGGAAGTCACGGACGACGTCTACGTCATCAACTCCTTCTCGAAGTATTTCTCCATGACCGGCTGGCGGATCGGCTGGATGGTGGTGCCCGAGGCCCATGTGCGCACGGTCGAGCGCCTTGCCCAGAACATGTTCATCTGCTCCTCCCATGCCGCGCAGCGACTGGCGTTCCACGCGATGGACTGCGGCGGGGAGCTGGACGCCAACGTCGCCGCCTACCGCCGGAACCGGCAGATCCTCCTGGAGGCCCTTCCGAAGATGGGCCTGACGCGGACCGCGCCGGCGGACGGGGCGTTCTACATCTATGCCGACGTCAGCCATGTCGGAGAGGACAGCCTGGCCCTGTCGCGGCGCATCCTCGATGCGGCCGGGGTCGCGGTGACGCCCGGCCTCGACTTCGACCCGCAGGCCGGCGGCGACTGGCTGCGCCTGTCCTATGCCGGGCCCACGTCGGCCATCCAGGAAGGCGCGGCCCGGCTGGCGCGGTTCTTCGGGGGCGGCGCATGATCCGGCTGATCCTTCTCCTTGTGGCGCTCGCCGCGCCTCTGAAGGCGCAGGAATTCACCGGCCTGGCACGACTCGACGTGGCGCGGAGCGGGATAGACAACGCGCCGGGCGACACCTTCGAGGTTGAGCTCCATCTCTCGCAGCCGGTTCCCTGGCGGGTCTTCACCCTGGACGACCCCCGCCGGCTGGTGCTGGATTTCCGCGAGGTGGACTGGCGCGGCGCCTCCCGGGCGGGGCTGCTCAATGCCGACGCGGTCAGCGATCTGCGCTTCGGCACTCTCGGTCCCGGCTGGTCGCGGATGGTGCTCGACCTCGGCGGGCCCTATGCGGTCGAAACCGCCGAGATGCGGGTGAACGAGACCACCGGGACCGCGGTCGTGCGGGTCCGGGGCGCGCGGGTCTCGGACGCGGCCTTCGCCGCGCGCATCGGCGCACCGCCGGACCCGGACTGGACCCTCCGCGCCATCGCGCCGGATGCGGCCGAGGCAGCGGAGGCCGGTCCCCTGACGGTCGCCATCGACCCCGGTCACGGCGGCGTCGACCCCGGCGCCCTGAGGGACGGCGTGACCGAGGCGGACCTGATGCTGGACCTTGGCCTCGAACTGGCCGAGGCGGTGGCGCGGGCGGGGATGCTGCCGGTGCTGACCCGCTCCGACGACAGTTTCGTGTCTCTTGCGGACCGCCTCACCATTGCGCGAAACGCGGGCGCGGACGTGTTCCTGTCGCTCCACGCCGACGCGCTGGAGGAGGACAGTGCCCGCGGCGCCTCGGTCTACCTGCTCAGCCGCGAGGCGCAGGACGGCGCCTCCGAACGGATGGCCGAGCGCCACGATCGGGGCGACCTGCTGGCCGGGCTCGACCTGACCGGACAGGACGACACCATCGCGACGGTGCTGATGGACCTCGCCCGGCTCGAGACGGCACCGCGCAGCGACAAGCTCGCCTCAGCCCTGGTCTCGGGCCTGCGGGAGGAGGGCGCCCGGCTGAACTCCCGCCCTCGCCGGGCGGCGATGCTGGCGGTGCTTTTGAGCGCCGACATGCCCTCGGCCCTGGTCGAGGTCGGCTTCCTTTCCGACGACCGCGACCGCGCCGCGCTCTCCTCCTCCGAAGGGCGGGCGCCCATCGTCGCGGGGCTGGTGACCGGGCTCGAGGCCTGGGCGCTGCAGGACGCCGCGCTGCGCGAGCACCTGCGGCGGTAGGGACGGCCAGCGCAGCCGGAGCAAAGGGGGGGACCGCGGACCGGGGCGCTGGCTGTGCCTCACAGCAGTCCCCACGGCCTTCCGCAACGGAAAGACACGGCAAGTCCTGTCCTTCTCCTCATTCTGCGCACAAAGACCTCGAGGGGCGCCGCCAGAGGCGGGGGCGGCGCACGCTCTGGACTATCGGCCCTCGTAGCGCGCGAGCCACACGCTGTGCCCGTCGCAGTCCGGATCCTCGGGCACGAAGGCGAGCACGTCGAAGCCGGCCCCGGCGAGGCAGCGCCGGTACTCCTCGGGCGCGAGGCTGGCGTGATAGACCTCTTCGCCGCCTGCGTGGCCCCAAGCCTCTCCGGCCGCCGGGCCGGAGGTGAACATCAGGGCCGCCCCGGGGGCGGCGTGGGCGGCGAAGACGCCGAACATCGCGTGCTGGTCGGCGGGAGCGAGATGAAAGAAGCTGTCCCAGGCCAGGATCCCGTCGAAGCGCCGGCCGAGGGCCAGGGTCCGCATGTCGGAGACGATCCCGGTCGCCTCCGGCACCTCGCGGGCCAGGATCGCGATCATCGCGGCGGCCCCGTCGACGCCGGTGACGTCGCAGCCGGACGCGCCGAGGTGCGCGGCGATCGGCAGGCCGGTGCCGCAACCGAGGTCGAGCACGCCGCCCTCGGCGCGGGGCAGGGCGGCGAGGAACCTCTCGAGCCAGGGGCGCTCGAACAGGATCCGGGGACGCTGGCCGAACCAGCGGTCCGCCACTCTTTCGTAGGTGGGCAGGATGTCCTCGGGGCGGCTGCGCGTCATGGACGGCAGTGACCTCGATCCGCCGCCCCCGGTCAAGCGCCGCCGCCTCGCGCAGGCGTGACCGCAAACCACAGGCGCGGGCCCGCCGGGCGCGCTTTCGGCTTTTGACCGCACCCCGCGCCCGGCGTATATAACCCGGACCCAAGCGCAAAGGCCGGCCGCCCGTGATCCTTCGACCCATCCTGTCCTTCTTCGGGGCCATCTTCTCGATGCTGACCCTGGGCGCCGCCATGGCCGCCCTGACCATCGGCGCGGTTTTCTACATGTACGGCAAGGACCTGCCGACCTACGAGACCCTGGCGCAATACACGCCAAAGACGATCTCCCGCGTCTATTCGGCCGAGGGCGAGATCATCGACGAATTCGCCACCGAGCGGCGGCTCTACACCCCGGCGAACGAGATCCCGGACCTGATCAAGCAGGCCTTCATCTCGGCCGAGGACAAGAATTTCTACACCCACCAGGGGTACGACCCCCGCGGCATGGCCGCCGCCTTCGTCGAGGCGGTGCAGTCCGGCGGGCAGGACATTCGCGGCGCCTCGACCATCACCCAGCAGGTGATGAAGAACTTCCTTCTGTCCTCGGACCGGACGGCGGAGCGCAAGATCAAGGAGATCATCCTCGCCGCCCGCATGGAACAGTCGATGTCCAAGGACCGGATCCTCGAGCTCTACCTCAACGAGATCTTCCTCGGCCAGAACTCCTACGGCGTCACCGCCGCCGCCCAGAGCTACTACAACAAGTCCCTCTCCGAGCTGTCCGCCGGCGAGGCGGCCTACCTCGCCGCGCTGGCCCAGCGGCCCGGCAACCTGCACCCGATCTACCAGGCCGAGGACGCGCTCGACCGGCGCAACTACGTCCTGCGCGAGATGTTCGAGAACGGCTACATCGACGAGGCGACCTACCAGGCCGAACTCGACCAGCCGCTGCGGACCGTGCAGTCCGGCGACTATGCCTCTTTCCGGTCCGAACTTCCGCCGAGGGATTACTTCACCGACGAGATCCGCCGCCAGCTCTCCCGCGATTTCGGCGAGGAGGAGTTCTTTACCGGCGGCCTGTCGATCCGGGCCACGATCGACCCGGCCTTGCAGGAGGTCGCCGCCGAGGCCCTGCAGCGCGCATTGCGTCAATACGACCGGGAGCGGGGCCGCTGGCGCGGGACGGGCCTGACCATCGAGGCGGGTGCTCTCGACAGCGAGGAGGCCTGGCGCGAGGCGCTCGGCTCCATGGCACTCGTCCGCCACGTCACCTTCCCCAGCCAATGGTATCCCGCCGTCGTGCTCGAGGTGCAGGAAGAGCAGCTGGTCCTCGGCATCGAGGGCGTGCCCAGCGACGATCCCCGCGGCAATACCGTGCCCCGCTCGGACACCGGCTGGTTCCAGGGCTCCCTGACCGAGAACTTCGAGGCCGGCGACATCGTCTATGTCCGCGAATACACCGAAGACAGCGCCTTCGTCCGCTGGAGCCTCGAGCAGGTTCCCGAGGTGCAGGGCGGCTTCATGGCAATGGACGTCGATACCGGCCGGGTGCTGGCGATGCAGGGCGGCTTCTCCTACGAGCACTCGGTCTTCAACCGCGCCACCCAGGCCCAGCGGCAGCCGGGCTCGTCCTTCAAGCCGTTCGTCTATGCCGCCGCCCTCGATAGCGGCTACACTCCCGCGACCATCGTGGTGGACGCGCCCATCGAGATTCGCTCAGGGGGCGAGATCTGGCGCCCGCAGAACGCGTCGAACCGGTTCTACGGCCCGACCCCGGTGCGCACCGGGATCGAGCAGTCGCGGAACCTGATGACGGTCCGTCTCGCCCAGGAGGTCGGCATGGACGTGGTCGCTTCCTACGCCGAGAACTTCGGCGTCTACGACCGGATGAACCCGTTCCTGTCCGCCGCCCTCGGCTCCGAGGAGACGACCGTCTTCAAGATGGTCGCCGCCTATTCGATGTTCGCCAACGGCGGCGAGCGGGTGATCCCGACCCTGGTGGACCGCGTCCAGGACCGTTTCGGCAACACCATCTACCGGCACGAGGACCAGCCGGGAAGCCGGCGGACCTGCGTTGACTGCTCTCTCGCCTCCCTCCCGCCTGGCCAGGCCCCGACGATCACCGACGACCGCGAGCGGGTGATGAACGAGGTCACCGCCTATCAGCTGACCTCGATGATGCAGGGCGTGGTCCAGCGCGGCACGGCCCGCGGCGCGGTGAACCTGAACGTCCCCGTCGCCGGCAAGACCGGCACCACCAACGACAGCAAGGACGTCTGGTTCGTCGGCTTCACCTCGAACATCGCGGCCGGCTGCTACATCGGCTACGACACCCCGCGGACCATGCCCGGCGCCTCGGGCGGCGGCATGTGCGCGCCGGTCTTCAACGATTTCATGCAGGTCGCGACCGAACGCTACGGCGGCGGCCAGTTCGCCGTGCCCGAGGACTGCATGTTCATCCCGATCGACCGGTTCTCGGGCTCGCGCCTGCCGGCCGGCGCCTCGGGCGAGAACGTGGTCAACGAATGCTTCCGCCGCGACGAGGAGCCGGTCTTCGGCATCGCCTTCGACGGGGGTTGGGCCATGGCCGCCGACCTGCCGCTGGTGGACGAGGTCCGCCCGCAAGCGCAGCAGGTCCAGAACTCCTCGGGCGGCACAGCCACGGTCGGCCCGAAAGCCAGCTTCGGGACCCTCTCCTCGGGCGGTCTCTACTGACCGGACGGGGAGGGCGGGTCGAGCCCGGCCTTGCACAAGGCGGGGGCCGGCCGCGCCCGACCTTGCCGAGTGTCCGGCCAGCAGGTATCCACCAAGTCCGAACGAGAAGGACCCCTCTGCCCATGCGCGCCGAAACCCAGGCCACCGTCGACGCCATCGAGAAATCCCTGCACCTCCTGCGCCAGCGGATGGGGGCGCAGACGGCTCAGCACCGGCTCGAAGAGTTCAACGCCCGGGTCGAGGACCCGACCCTCTGGGACGACCCCGCCGCCGCGCAGAAGCTGATGCGCGATCGGCAGAAGCTCGTCGACCAGATGGAGACTGCCGAGACCATCCAGCAGGAGCTGACCGACAACGTCGAGCTGATCGAGCTGGGCGAGATGGAGGACGACGCCGAGGTCGTCCGAGACGCCGAGCAGGCCCTGGCGAAACTCGCCGAACGCGCCGCCCAGAAGGAGCTGGAGGCCCTGCTCAACGGCGAGACCGACGGCAACGACGCCTTCCTCGAGATCAAGGCCGGCGCCGGCGGCACCGAGGCCTGCGACTGGGCCCAGATGCTGGCCCGCATGTACGTCCGCTGGGCCGAGAAGCGCGGCTTTTCCGTCGAGCTGCAGGAAGAAAGCCCCGGCGCCGAAGCGGGCATCAAGTCCGCCACCTACCAGATCAAGGGCGAGAACGCCTATGGCTGGCTGAAGTCCGAGAGCGGCACCCACCGGCTCGTCCGCATCTCGCCCTTCGGCAAGGGCACGCGCGAGACCTCCTTCGCCGCCGTGGGCGCCTACCCGGTGATCGACGACAACATCGAGATCGAGATCAATCCCGCCGACATCCGCATCGACACCTACCGGTCCTCGGGCGCGGGCGGCCAGCACGTCAACACCACCGATTCCGCCGTGCGGATCACCCACCATCCCACCGGGATCGTGGTGACCTCCTCCGAGAAGTCCCAGCACCAGAACCGCGACATCGCCATGAAGGCCCTGAAGTCGCGCCTCTACCAGCTCGAGCTCGACCGTCGGAACGCCGAGGTGAACGCCCTGCACGAGGCCAAGGGCGACGCCGGCTGGGGCAACCAGATCCGCTCCTACGTCCTGCAGCCCTACCAGATGGTGAAGGACCTGCGCACCAATCACGAGACCTCGGACACGCAAGGCGTCCTCGACGGCGACCTCGACGGCTTCATGGCCTCGACCCTCGCCATGGACGCCTCCGGCAAGAGCCGGGCGCAGGCGGCGGCCGAGGACTGATGCGCCGGCTCGCCCTGATCCTCGTGTTGGCGGGGCAGGGCGCCGCCGCGGACGTGTTCGACGACCTGATCGCCCGCGAAGGCTGCGCCGTCGGCCCGCCGGTGCTTGAGCGGGCGGCCGATGCGGGCCTCGACCCCACCGACGTCACCGCGCGGGCGGGCGTCTACCTCATCACCGGCCAGGCCGAAGAGGTGGGCGACTGGATCGTCCTCGGCCCCGAGGCCTGCACCCTCTCACCGCCCGAGCCTGAGACCTCCCTGACCCTGGACGACCCGCTGGTGCAGAGCTTCGTCGCCCCGGACGGCAGTTTCGAGGACCATGGCTGCTTCCTCGTCGACCCCGTCCAGATCACCGACCTCCTGGTCCTGAACCGGGGAATGGAGGCGGACGCGGCGACCCGCGACTACCGCGCCTTCCTCGCCACCGGCCTCGCGCGGGGCGAGCTGACCTTCTTCAGCGCCGATCCCCTGCGCACCCCGCCGTCCTTCCAGGTGATGACCGGGGACTGCGCCGGCCTTGGGTCCGCCGATGAAATCGCCGCCGCGCGGGCCTGGCGCGATGCCAACTTCGACCGGCTCCTGCGGCTGGCCTCGGCCGAACTGCCCTGCGACCCGGACATTTCCCTGATGGACCTCGGCACGCTGCCCGAGGCCCGGCTGGACGAGGCCGGCAACGCCTTCGTCCTCTTCGAGGTCTTCCTCATCGCCCTCGGCGCCGGCTGGATCGAGGGCGCGGGCCCGACAGAGAAGGGCCAGCCGCGCCCGCCGCTCTGCAATCCGGCGCTGGACGCGGGCTGAACGGGCGGGGGAAACCGACGATGGCG
>JAMWZF010000017.1:0-10355 GCA_024304875.1 Paracoccaceae bacterium | reverse complement strand
GTGCTGATGGCCGAGGCGCGGGCGGCGGATGCGGTGCCGCAGGTGCAACGCGGACCGCTGCACGGGATGCCGATGGCGGTGAAGGACCTCGTGGCGACGGCGGGCATCCCCACCAGCCAGGGGTCGCCCATCTTCGCCGGCCAGGTGCCGGAGCGGGACGACCTCCTCGCCGCCCGCCTCCGCGCCGCCGGGGCGATCCTGATCGGCAAGACCAACGTGCCCGAGTTCGGCCTCGGCTCGCATTCCACCAACCCGGTGTTCGGCGTGACCCGCAATCCCTATGACCTGACCCGCACCGCCGGCGGATCGTCCGGCGGAGCGGGGGCGGCGCTGGCGACGGGGATGGTGTGGCTGGCCGACGGATCGGACATGATGGGCAGCCTGCGCAACCCGGCCGGCTGGACCAACGTCTACAGCCTTCGCCCCTCATGGGGCGTGATACCGGCCGAGCCGCAGGGCGAGATGATGCTGCACCAGCTGTCCACCGACGGGCCGATGGCGCGCTGCCCCGCGGACCTCGCCCTGCTGCTGTCGGTCATGGCCGGCCCGGACCCGCGGGTGCCCAATGTGCGGCCCCTCGACCCCGTCACTCTGGAGGCCGATGTGCGCGGGAGACGCATCGGCTGGCTGGCGGACTGGGGTGGAGCACTGCCGATGGAGGAGGGTATCCTCTCCACCTGCGCCGCGGCCCTGCAAGCCTTCGGGGCCATGGGCTGCACGGTCGAGCCCGTCCCGGCCCCGTTCCCGCGCGAGGCGCTCTGGGACAGCTGGCGCATCCTCCGCCACCTCGCCGTCGCGGGACGGCTCGGCGCGCTCTACGACGACCCCAAGACCCGCGCGCTGCTCAAACCGGCGGCGGTCTGGGAGGTCGAGGAGGGGCGCAAGCTTACGGCCACGGACATCCTCGCCGCCAGCGCCATCCGGTCAGACTGGTACCGGCGCGTGGCGGAGCTGGCCGAGACCTACGATGCCCTCGCCCTGCCGACCGCGCAGGTCTGGCCCTTCGACGCCGACATCGACTGGCCCAAGCAGATCGCGGGCACGCAGATGGACACCTACCACCGCTGGATGGAGGTCGTCGTGCCGGTCAGCCTCGCCGGTCTGCCCGCCGTGACGGTGCCCGCCGGCTTCGGACCCGAGGGCCTGCCCATAGGCCTGCAGCTCTTCGGCCTCAGGGGAGCGGACGAAAGCCTGCTGCAACTGGCCGAGGCCTGGCACCGCGTCACGGCCGCGCCGTCACGAAGGCCACCCGTACCGCAGGCTTGACCCGGACCGCCGCCGTGGCAGAATTCCGGCCATGGAGGAGACATCGCCGCATCTCATCGCCGGAACCCCGCCACCGGCCTCCCCGCTGCCGAAGATCCGGCATGTGGACCTGTCCGACCTTGGCCACTGCCTGCGCCTCGGCCTCGCCGACTTCCGCGCGGCCCCGCAGTTCGGTCTCTTCTTCTCGGCCTTCTATGTCCTTTGCGGCTTCGCCATGGTCTGGCTGGGGGCGGGGCACGTGACCTGGATTCTCGCCACCTCCCTCGGATTCCCCCTCGCCGCGCCCTTTGCCGCCGTCGGCCTTTACGAGGTCAGCCGCCGGCGCGAGATGGGCGAGGCGCTGCGCTGGCGCGGCATCCTTGGCGTCGTCTGGAACGAGCGCGGCCGGCAGATCCCGTGGATGGGGGCGATCATCGTGATCTTCTTCCTGTTTTGGACCTTCCTCGCCCACATGCTCTTTGCCCTCTTCATGGGGGTCTCGGCGCTGACCGACATCTCGACCAGTTGGGCGGTCTTCCTCGAACCCGAAGGATTGCGGATGATCGCCGCCGAGATCGTCGTCGGCGCGGCGGTGGCCTTCCTGCTGTTCTCGATGACGGTGGTCTCGCTGCCGCTCCTGCTGGAGAAGGAGGTGGATTTCGTCACCGCGATGATCCTCTCCATCGGCACGGTGAAGGCGAACCTCGGCGTGATGCTGGTCTGGGCGGCACTGATCGCGGTCCTGACCCTCGCCGCATTGATCCCCTGGTTCCTCGGCCTGATGGTGGTTCTGCCGGTGCTCGGCCATGCCACCTGGCACCTCTACCGCCGGGCGCTGGCGGACCCGGCCTGAGCGGCAACCCTCTTCCGGGCGGCGGCCCGTTTCTCGGCGGAGGTCATCCGGATGCCGAAGAGCGCGACGGCCGAGGCGACGAGGGACAATGCGCCGCAGACCAGGACAAGGCGCGAGAAGGCTCCCGACATCGCTTCTGCATGGCCCGGCACCTCGACCGGAAGACCGTAGGAGGCGGGGCCGCCAAGCTCTGAGTAGACCGCCCCCGCAACCGACCCCATCAGCGCGACCGCGATCAACCCCCCGGTGCGCGAGATGGCATTGTTCACGCCCGAGGCGATACCGGTCTGATCGTCCCGCACCGCGCCCATGACGGCGGTCGAAAGCGGAGCCACGACCATCGACATGGCCAATCCCATCAGCGTCATCGGCGGCAGGACACCCAGCCAGAAGTCCATTCCCATGACCGAGCGGGCCAGCCAGAAATGCGCCACCGCGGCCAGGAAGGCGCCCGCGGCGATGACCGGGCCGGGGCCGACCCTTTCGGACAGGCGGCCGAACCTGGTGGAGAACAGCACCATGCAGAGCGACAGCGGCCCGAGGGCGAGGATGGTGACGAATTCGCTGATCCCCCAGCCCGCGATCGTGAGCATCGGCAGAAAGAAGGTGATCGTCGTCAGCCCGAAGTAAAGCGTGAAGGTCGCGAAATTGGCGGCCGAGAAGGTCCGGCTGGCGAAGAGCGACAGCGGCATCATCGGCTTGCGCGACACCCTCTGGTGCAGGACGAAGAGGGCGAGGACCCCCGCGCCGGCGAAGGCCAGCGCGATGGGCAGGGGGGCGATGACGCCGCCGCCGTCCTCACCGTGCGCCAGCGCCCAGGCCAGCAGACCGAGGCCGAGTGTGGCGAGACCCGCACCGATGAGGTCGATGGGCTCGCCCGGGCGCGCCGCGTCCTTGTTGATCCCGCGCTTGAGGAACCACAGCGCGATGATCCCCAGCGGCAGGTTGATCGCGAAGATCCATCGCCACATCGCGTCGCCGCCGAGGGTCAGCGCCAGGCCCCCGATGATCGGCCCGCCCGCCGTGGTGATGGCCGAGGCCCCGGCCCAGAGCCCGATGGCGCGGCCCCGCATCTCGCGCGGGTAGGCACGGGAGATCACGGCGAGCGATCCCGGCACCATCAGCGCCGCGCCGACCCCCTGCGCCAGACGTGCCAGGATGAGGAGCTCGGGCGAGGGGGCGAGAGCGCAGATCAGCGAGGTGACGATGAACAGCCCGATGCCGAGGCCGAAGACCTTGCCGAGACCGAAGCGGTCCCCGAAGGCGCCGCCGGCCAGGATCAGGGCCGAGAGGGTCACGAGGTAGCCGTTGTTGATCCAGGTGATCTGGCCGAGGCTCGCGCCGAGGGTCGCCCGCATGGCCGGGGTGGCGATCGAGACCACCGTCCCGTCGATGAACCCCATGGAGGACGCAAGGATCCCGGCGATCAGGACGAGCCGTCGCCGTTCGGGCCGCACGAAGTCGGGAACGAAAATCCGCCCCGGCGTGTCGACCGGAGCGGATGTGTCGGGGGGCAGTTCGGTCAAGAGGCGTCGCCGCCGACCGTTTACTTGTTCTGACCGGCCGCGGCGGGTGCCGCGGACGGGGCCGCAGCGGGCTTGGACTGCTGGGACGCGGACGGGGCGCTGCCCTGAGCGGACTGGCCGCCGGGGCGGGATGTCCCAAGGGGATCGTCCTCGCGGCGGACGGACCCCTCGAAGTGGGCGCCGCTCTCTATCGCGATGGTCTTGTGGATGATGTCGCCCTCGACCCGGGCCGAGGAGGTGAGCCGCACCTTCAGGCCCCGCACGGTGCCGACGATCCGGCCATTGACCACCACGTCGTCGGCGATGCACTCGCCGCGGACGGTGGCGCCTTCGCCGATGGTCAGCAGATGGGCGCGGATATCGCCCTCGACGGTGCCCTCGATGTTGATGTCGCCGGAGGTCTTGAGGTTCCCGGTGATCGTCAGGTCGGCAGAGAGGCTGGACGCCGGCGGCTTGGCCTTGGGAGGCTGCGAGGTCTTGTAGTCGGTATTTGTCACTGTGCTGCTCGGCGTTTGTGTCGTTTCGGGTTTCTGGACATCGCCAGTCCGCGGCGCGGGCTCGTTGATCTTGCTTTTAGAAAACATCTTGTCCGGCTCGTATGTAGGTCATGGGGTTCACGGGTGTACCGCCGACACGCACTTCGTAGTGCAGATGCGGACCGGTAGACCGTCCTGAATTGCCCATATCACCGATCCTGTCCCCGCGCGAGACCCTTTGTCCGACGTCCACCCGGATTTGGTTGAGATGCGCGTAGCGCGTCTCGATCCCGAATTCGTGCTGGACCTTGATCAGCCGGCCGTAGCCCGAGGACCAGCCGGCAAAGGTGACGACGCCGTCGGCCGTCGAGTAGATCGGCGTGCCGACGGGACCGGCGAAATCGGTGCCGTTGTGCATCCGGCCCCAGCGCATGCCGAAGCCGCTGGTGAAGCGGAAGGACGACTTGACGGGGATGTCGAAGGGCGCCCGTTCGGCGGCGATGCGGTAGAGGTTGATCTGGTCCATCCGGTCGAGGATGGCGTTCGCCCGCGCGGCGTCGGGGTCGGTGCCGCCGCCCATGGTCGAGAAGGACATCGGCGTCAGCGGCCCGCCGGTGCCCGAGTAGCCGCGGCGCACGGTGGCGATCATCGCGTCGGGGTCCTGGCCGGCGGCGCGGAACATGTTCTCCAGCGGCTCGACCGAGACCAGCATCGCCTCTTCCAGCTGGCGGAAGATCTCGTCGTTCTTCTCCTGAAGGAGACGCAGCTCCAGCTCCACCTCGGCGGCGTGGTTGAGGGCGAACTCGGCGTCGGCGGCGATCTGGTCGCGCTCGGCCGCGGTCTCGGCCAGGGCGTCGGCGAGGAGGTCGACGGTGCCCGAGGCCTCGTCGCCCATCGGCATGCCCCCGCCGCCGTTGCCACCGTCCTCGAGCCGCGCCTGAAGGGTTTCCAGCGTCTCCGAGACCGCCTTGCGCTCGCCCATGGTGCGGCGCAGCGTGCCCTGGATCACCTCGATCCCGGTCTCGAGCTCGCGCAGGCGGGTCTGCTCGGACAGAAGCTGGGACTGCAGGTCCGAGGCGTGGTCAAGCGCGGCGGCGAAGCGTTCCTGCGCGGCGACGGCCTCGGCGGCGCGCATGTCGCGCTCTTCGGACATCACGCGCAGGCGCTCTTCGTAGATCATCTGGTCGCGCTGGGCCTGGGCCCGGAAATTGCCGGCGCCGATCGAATCCATCAGCAGGATCGCCGTGGCGACGATGGTCCAGGAGACCACCAGCGCCCCGCCGGCCCATGCGACCAGCTGCGTCTCGGACTTCAGCCGGATGAAGCGTGTCTCGGTGTTCGAGCGGATGAACAGGCGCCGTTCGGGAAACCTGCGTTCAAGCCAGGAGTGTACCTCCTGTGCGATCCGTGTCCTCACGTTCGTCCCCCGTCCCGTCCCTAGGTGTCGAGTGGTCCCGCCGTGATATCGGCGACCCAAATGTCCCGCGGTCCTTCCCAGCAGGACCGGCTCCAGTTTCAATACAAAAGGGTCACGCTGAAGGGCAAGCCGATAGCGTGCGTTTCACCGCCGCAGCCGGCTTCACCCTGTGGATAAGCAAAAAGACGCCGAGATAAGTGCCTGTATCGGAAGGAAGCCGCGGATCGGGCGGCGGGCGATCCCTAGAGCGTGCGCGCGGCCTGCAGCACCGCCTCGGCATGGCCGGGCACCTTCACCTTGCGCCAGACGCGGGCGATCTTGCCCGCCGGGTCGATCAGGAAGGTGGCCCGTTCGATGCCCATGCTCGTCTTGCCGTACATGTTCTTCTCGACCCAGACGCCGTAGGCCTCGCAGACTGCGCCGTCCTCGTCCGCCAGCAGCGCGACCTTGAGGCCGTGCTTGTCGCGGAACTTGTCGTGCTTGGCGACCGTATCGCGCGAGACGCCGACGACCACCGCGCCGGCGGCCTCGAACCTGTCGAGGTCCTCGCTGAAGGCGATCGCCTCCTTGGTGCAGCCGGGGGTGTCGTCGCGCGGATAGAAGTAGAGCACGACCTTCTTGCCCTTCAGCGCCGAGAGGGACAGGGTGCCGCCGCCATCGCGGGGCAGCTCGAACTGGGGGGCGGTATCCCCTTCGGCGGGGGCGCGTGCGGGCTCGGTCATGGCTGCGGTCTCCAGGTAAGATTGCCGGTTTCGTTTTAGGGCCGGGGGCGCGAAGATAAAGGCTGAAGAGCGAGCGGTTGAACAGGCCCAGAGTGACGCAGGCATTCACAGACAGGACCGTGCCGGTGCAGGCCTTGCCGCCGCCCGAGCCTGCGCGTCACGCGCCACCACCACCGCCACCGCCGCCGCGTCCCCGACGGCGAAGGTGGACGCGCTGGCTGCGCCGCTGGACCTGGCGCCTGCTGGGCGTCGCCCTCACCGTCCCGCTTCTCTTCGCCCTGGTTTTCGCCGCCGCGCTCGTCGGCCGCCAGGTCTCGGCCCCCGAATGGCTGATCTCGGACATCGAGGCCCGGGCCGCCGACCTTCTGGACGGCGGCTCCCTGACCTTCGGCGGGATGAAGCTGACCCTCGGCACCGACCTGCATCCGCGGGCGATCGTCACCAATGCCGCCCTGCGCGACGTGGACGGAGAGATCATCGCCCGGGTCCCCCGGCTCACCGCGCTCCTGTCGCCCCGCGGGCTGATCAAGGGCGAGGTGCTTGTGCAGCAGGTCGACCTTTCGGCCCTGCAGATCGCCCTGCGCCGCGAGGCGAACGGCCAGGTCGCTCTGCAGATCGGCGCCTCGGGCGGCTCGGCCCGCGAGGCGGGCAGCTTCGTGGACCTGCTGGACGGCATCGACACCGCCTTCGAGGCGCCCCGGCTTGCCGCGCTGGAACAGGTGCGGATCACCGGCATGATCGTGAACTACGATGACGCGCGGGTCGGGCGAAGCTGGACGGTGGACGGCGGGCGGCTCTCGCTCGACCTGCGGGACGAGCGCATCGCCCTGCGCGGCGACCTGTCGCTGCTCTCGGGCCGCTCCTACCTTACCGCCCTCGGGTTCGACTATGTCAGCCCCAAGGGGTCCCGCGCGGCCGAAATCGGGGTCGAGATCACCGACGGCGTGGCCCGCGACCTCGCCTCGCAGTCCGCCGCCCTGTCGTGGCTCGGCGTCCTCGACGCCCCCCTCTCGGCAACGCTGTCGGGCGAGATCGACGCCAGCGGCGGCCTCGGTCCGTTCCATGCCGCCCTCGCCCTCGGCGAGGGGGCGCTCAGGCCGACCGAGGCGACCCGCCCGATCCCCTTCCGCTCGGCCGAGGCACGGCTGACCTATCTGCCGTCCCAGGGACTGCTCGAGTTCGACAGGATCGGCGTCCAGAGCATGTGGGGCAGCTTCTCGGGCACCGGCCGGTCCTGGCTGCGCGACTTCGAGGGCGGTTTCCCCAAGGGCCTCTGGGGCCAGTTCGCCTTCTCCCAGATCGAGCTGAATCCCGCCGATCTCTATCCCGAGCCGGTGCGTCTGGGGGACGGCGCCGTCGCCTTCAGGATGGAGCTGGAGCCCTTCGCGGTCGATCTTGCCGAACTGCGGGTAAGCCAGGGCGAGGGGCGCATCGCAGGCAGCGGCGACGTGCTGGCGACCGCCGGCGGCTGGGCGGTGCGCACGGACCTGACGCTCGAGCGGCTCGGCGTGCGCCAGATCATGGATCTGTGGCCCCGCACCTTCCGGCCCAACACCCGCCGCTGGTTCGACGAGAACCTTTTGACCGGCACCGTCGACCGGGCCGCCCTGATCCTGCGCACCGACCCCGGCCAGCCCACCGTCGCAGCCGCAAGCTGGGAATACGACGACCTCTCGGTCCAGTTCATGCGCACCATGCCGCCCATCGAGGGGGCCGCGGGCTATGGCACCTGGGAGGACGGGACCCTCACGATGGAGCTGGAAAGCGGCCTGATCCGGGCGCCGCAGGGCGGAGCGCTGACCCTTCCGGGATCGGTCTTCACGATCCCGGACACGGCGGTCAAGGATCCGCCCGCCACCATCGCCCTCGCGGCGCGAGGGACCCTGACGGCGGCGCTCTCGACCCTCGACAACGAGCCGTTCCGGTTCCTGACCAAGGCGAACCTGCCCGTCACCCTCGCCGATGCGCGGGTGGAGGCGCGGGGGACGATCACCCTGCCGCTGGCCGAGCGGATCCCGCGGGACGACATAAGCTTCGCCGTCGGCGGCACCCTCCACGACGTGCGCTCCACCCGCTTGATCGAGGGGCGCGAGCTGGCCGCGAGCCGGCTGGAGATGCAGGTGGACAGCGGCGGCATGGAGGTCAGCGGCCCCATGCGCATCGGGCAGGTGCCGCTGGAGGGCACCTTCACCCAGGCCTTCCGCGACAACCCGGACCGGACGGCCGAGGTGGAGGCGACGGTGGAGCTCTCCCAGCGGTTCCTCGACGAATTCGGCATCGGCCTGCCGCCGGGAATGCTGTCAGGCGAGGGCTCGGGCGATCTGTCCCTGACCCTCGGCCGGGGGCGGCCGCCGGCCTTCTCGCTGACATCCACCCTCTCGGGCGTCGGACTGTCGATCCCCGCGATCGGCTTTTCCAAGGGACCCGCGACCTCCGGTCGGCTCGCCATCGCCGGGCGGCTCGGCGCCAATCCGCAGATCGACCGCTTCGCCCTCACCGCGCCGGGATTGACCGCGGCCGGAGAGCTGACCCTCGCGGGGGGCCGGCTCGCCAGCGCCCGGTTTCCCGAACTGCGGGTCGGGTCCTGGTTGCGCGGCGACGTCGAGCTGACGGACCGCGGCGCCGGGCAGCCGCTGGCCATCACAATGCGAAGCGGCAGCGTGGACCTGCGCGAGTTGCCGGACCGGGGCGGCGGTGGTGGCCAGGCGCCACCGATGTCGCTGTCCCTCGACCGGCTGACGGTAGCCGAGAACCTGGCCGTCACCGGCTTTCGCGGAGAGTTCGACGGCGGCGCGAGCCTGCGGGGAACCTTCAGCGGCGCCCTCAACGGCGGCGGCCCGGTCAGCGGCGTCGTCGAACCGCGGCAGGGCGGGCGCGTGGCGCTGCGGATCGACTCGCCGGACGCGGGGCGGGTCATCTCCTCTGCCGGTTATCTTCAGAACGCGGTCGGCGGCGCGATGGAGCTGACCCTGGTCCCGGTGGCCGGCCAGGCCGGCACCTACGACGGTGCGCTGGAGATCCGCGACATCCGCGTCCGCGACGCCCCCGCGCTGGCCAACCTGATCGACGCGATTTCGGTCGTGGGGCTTCTGCAGCAGATGGACGGGCAGGGGCTTGCCTTTTCCGAGGTGGACGCCCGCTTCAGGATCTCTCCCGACCGGATCACCGTCACGCAGTCCAGCGCGGTGGGGGCCAGTCTTGGCATTTCCCTCGACGGAACCTATCAGACCGCTTCCCGCAACATGGACTTTCAGGGCGTGATCTCTCCCATCTACCTGCTCAACGGCATCGGCGCGGTGCTGACCCGGCCCGGCGAGGGGCTGATCGGATTCAACTTCACCCTGCAGGGGCCGGTGGGGGATACCTCGGTCTCGGTCAATCCGCTGTCGGCCCTGACACCGGGAATGTTCCGAGACATCTTTCGCCGTCCGCCGCCGGTGGTCGGGCAATGAAGCTCTCGGATTTCGATTTCGACCTGCCGGACGAACTGGTCGCGACCCGGCCCGCCGTGCCCCGGTCCTCGGCCCGGCTGCTGGTCGCGACGGCGGACGAGACCCGCGACCTCACCGTCACCGACCTGCCGTCGCTGCTGCACCCGGGCGACCGGCTGGTCCTGAACGACACCCGCGTGATCCCCGCACGGCTGTTCGGGGAGCGCACCCGGGGCGAGGCGACGGCGCGGGTCGAAGTGACGCTGCTGGAGCCGAGGGCCGACGGCACATGGGCGGCGCTGCTGAAGCCTCTGCGCAAGGTCTCCGAGGGCGAAACCATCCGCTTTTCCAATGACCTGTCGGCTGTTCTTGAGACAAAGCACGACGGGCAGGGGCATCTGCGGTTCAACTGCACCGGCCCCGATTTCGATGCCGCGCTCGAGGCGGCGGGGCAGATGCCGCTGCCTCCCTACATCGCCGCGAAACGGCCCGCCGACGCGCAGGACAAGACCGACTACCAGACGATCTGGGCCGAGAAGACGGGCGCCGTCGCCGCGCCCACCGCCTCGCTGCATTTCGACGACGCCCTGATGAAGGCGCTGAAGGCCCGCGGGGTCGAGACCACCCGCGTGACCCTCCACGTCGGCGCGGGGACCTTCCTGCCGGTCAAGGTCGACGACACCGC